>JAJFBO010000256.1 GCA_020697025.1 Burkholderiales bacterium | reverse complement strand
TACCATCTGTAAAATCTTTTAATGTTCTATTAGAAATTATTTGGACAATTGTACCATGTGCAATTTTATTAATGATTGCTGTACCGTCTTTTGCTTTATTATATTCTATGGACGAGCTTCTAACGCCCGTGATAACTCTTAAAATTGTTGGTCACCAATGGTACTGGGCTTACCAATATGATCATAAGTTTGAAGGGTCTTTTTACTCATCTGGTATGAAAAGGGGGAACAAATTTTTAACTGCTGGTAAAGAATTTGATAGTAATATGCTACTTGATGAAGATTTAAAGGTTGGTCAATTACGTTTGTTAGAAGTAAATAAAAGGACTATGTTACCGGTTAAAACTAATCTACGGTTATTAGTAACATCAGCTGATGTTTTACATAGTTGGGCTGTTCCTTCACTAGGTATTAAACTCGATGCTTGTCCCGGACGTTTAAACCAAGCACCATTATATATTAAAAGAGAGGGTGTATTTTATGGACAGTGCTCAGAGATATGTGGTGTAAACCATGCTTTTATGCCTATTGCCATAAAAGCTGTTGAAAGTAAAGAGTTTTTAAGTTGGTATGCTACTGGCTTTAATTTCTGGGATTTACAAACCAAATTACCATATACAATAAAAGAAATGGAATTTCTATATAATAAGCTTCTTTATCCATTAATGCGAAATTGTTATATACGGCCATTTTATAGAGAACACTTTTTACTGGGGGATATTGTTTATCCTACACGTAAGAAAAATATGACTCTAGAGGAAATAATGTACTACATTAACCAGATGGCTTACGAACATCGTATGAAACAAATATGTAATAGTAAAGGCGGTCATGCTCCAATAGAACGTGTACCACAGGTGAAAGATACAGAGCAGCTTCAGGAGCAAGCACGTATATTTCTAGAAAGGTATCTTAGGGAACAATCAAGAAAACAATAAACTTTCCTTACTTTTATTTTAATTATGAAAATTACTTTTATTTTAATTATGAAAATTGTTTTTATTTTTTTTGATAAATTGTCTATATTTTTTTATTGCAAGGTTTCGGAAAATGTCGTAAGAACGTTTACTGATGATGAGTTAATTTATTATATTAAACGTCATACCGATTGGATGATTGAACAGGTTGGCGTCATGCCAGCTTCTATTCAATTCGTGCAGTCTATTTTACCACCTTTTATTTTATTTACTATAGGTGTTTTTGGTTTTGTATTTAATAGATCGCATCTTATTTTAACGATTATTTCCGCTGAATTGATATTACTTGGTAGTTTTCTTAATTTTGCTTACGCGAGCCATATTTTAAATGACCCTAAAGGTCAAATTTATGCAATTTTAGTTTTAGTTATTGCTGCCGCGGAGTCTGCGATTGGTTTGTCATTAATTGTTAATTACTATATTATGAGAAAAAATATTAATATTGATTCTTTGCGTTTTTTACGCGGATAATCAGAATGATATTAAATTTTTTTGATAAATAAATGAAAGCGGTCTGGAGTAATGGTAACTCGTTAGGCTCATGCCCTAAATATAATGGTTCAAGTCCGTTGGCCGCGCGTAAAGTTTGTTATAATATTTTTTTTACTTAGTTACAACCATGTAAACTTATGGGTAAGTCCTGGCTCTGAATGAACGCTAGAAATATGCTTAACACATGCAAGTTGTACGAGACTTTGTTTAGTAGCGAACGGGTGAGAAAAGATGATGATATTTCCAATAGTCAGGAATAAAATGCCTGATACGTGTAATAATAATATTGCATAAAAATTGATTGCTATTGGCATAGTTATTGTCATAAGATTAGGTAGTTGTTGAGGTAGCAGCTTGACAAGCCCATGATTTTTAGTTGGTCTTTTTCGGATGTACAACCACATTGAGACTGCGACAAGGCTCAAACCCAATTGGGGCAGCAGTGGGGAATATTGGACAATGAGCGAAAGCGTGATCCAGCAATATTTTATGAGTGACGGACAGCCGGTCGGTTGTAAAGCTCTTTCGGCAATAAGGATAATGACTAAAATTGAGGTAAGAAGTCCCGGCCAATTCTGTGCCAGCAGCCGCGGTAAAACGGGGGGGGCCAGCGTTATTCAAATACTAGGCGTAAAGGGTGCGTAGACTTTTTTTTTAAAATGTTTACGAAAGGTTAGGTTTAAAGCTTAGTTAGTAAACATTATGTAATTAATTGAGTTATGAACAGGTTTGTTAGAATTGTCGGCGTAAGGGTTAAATCTTGCCATTCCGATTAGAATACTCGTGGTGAAGGCGACACTCTAGTTTATAACTGACGTTGAGGCACGGAGGTGTGGGAAGCCAACAGGATTAGACACCCTGGTAGTCCATACAGTAAACGATGAATTTTAGGTGTTGGATTTGAGTATCCAGTATCGTAGCTAACGCGTTAAAAATTCCGCCTGGGGAGTACGATCGCAAGGTTGAAACTCAAAGGATGGGGCGGGGACTCGCACAAGTGGTGAGGCATGTGGTTTAATTCGATAGTCCGCGAGAAATCTTACTGATTCTTGACATAAAAATTAGAAAAGTTTTATGCTTATTTCTTAATTTTGTACAGAGCTGCATGGCTGTCGTCAGCCCGTGTTTTAAGACCGATGGTTAGTTCCTGTAAAACGAGCGCAACCCCTTTTTTTATTAAATATGTAAAAAAATGTTTTATGTATTTTCGAAAAGACAGATATCAATTGCATGAAAAGGAAGGTGGGGATAACGCCAAGTCATCACGGCTCTAATGGATCAGGCTACACATGTGCTACAAAAGAAAATCCAAAAAGGTGCAAGTATACATTACAAGTAAATCTCGAACATTTT
>JAJFBO010000255.1 GCA_020697025.1 Burkholderiales bacterium | reverse complement strand
AATCCGCTTTATTTTGTTATTAGATACTGAAGCTATACGATTCATAATATTATTTTATTGTTTAACTAAATTCTAACTGATTAGAAAAAATAATTTTTGCCAGCTCTATGTCTAGTGGATAAGTAATTTTTATATTATTTATATTACCAGCAACTAACTTAACTGATAATCCCATATGCTCAACTGCACTTGCTTCATCAGTAACCAGGTCTAAATCAACACTATTTAATGCTTTTTTAAGAATACCGGCCCGGAACATTTGCGGCGTTTGAGCCTGATAAATTGTGCTTCGTTTCAATGTTTTATCTATTATCTTGCCATTCATACTTTGTTTTATTGTATCTATAGCGCTAATTGCCAATATGCCGCCTACAGTTTCATCCAGTAATACTGAAATCTGGTATAAAACAGATTCTTTACTTATACAGCATCTGGCCACATCATGGACTAAAATCCAATCATTATTTTCACATTCAAGCCAATCAACCGCATTTCTAACCGTATGTGCCCGGGTAATACCACCAATTTTTAATACTTGAATTTTATTGTAGTTAGTAAAACTTACTTGCCAGGCAGTAAGTAAGCTATCGATATGGCAATCATCAGGCGCTGTAACTATTATAACTTGATCAATTATATCAAGCGATAAAAATATATTTAATGTATACTCTAAAATAGTTTTACCTTTAATTAGAGTATATTGCTTTGGTATTACACTCCCAAAGCGTGAACCAGACCCAGCACAGGGAAGTATCACAATTTTTTTATTTATCATTATGTGTATGATTAAACCATAGACAGCTGCCCTCAGATATTTGATTTAAATCATCCAGGTACTTGCTATGTAGGGCTAATTCAGAAGGTGTTGCCAACATAATTTTTAAATCTGACTCTGTGGCATCTAATTTTTTAAATTCAATATTTTTATGTTTATCTGTATCATCAGCCAATAAGCTTATTTGTTCACGGGTAAGTGCTAAATACACATCCAGAAGCAGCCGGCAGTCAACTAACGCTCCATGAAAATCACGGTGTGAGCGATTAATATTAAATCTATCACATAAGGCATCCAGGCTATTTTTACCGCCAGGAAACTTTTGCCGGGCAATGATTAAGGTATCAACTACGCCACTTACATAATTAGACGTCCTTTTATGCCCTGCCTTTTGGAATTGGTAATCTAAAAACCCTATGTCGAACTTGGCATTATGAATTATTAATTCGCTGCCATTAATAAAATCTATTATATCCTCTACAACTTTATCAAAAGTTAATTCATTTTTCACATGTTCGTTTGTTATACCATGAATTTTTGTTGCTTCTATATCTATTTCACGTTCAGGGTTAATATATATATGTAATTTATTTCCGGTAAGCTTACGATTTACAACTTCTAATGCTGCAAATTCAATAATCCGGTGACCTTCATCAGGTGACAAGCCGGTTGTCTCAGTATCCAAAATTAATTGACGAACTGTCATTGAAGCACCTTAAAACGAAAAAGCATAGTTTTACAAGAAGAACATATATAATAACGTAATTTACTTTGTTTATTAAATAAGCCGGCATGTAGAGTTTTATCTGAACTACACTTAAAACAACTAACCCCAGTATCCAATTTACATTGGGGATGGAGACTTATATACTCATTATAATCCGGTAGATGGTACCATTTATAAAATCTAGCTATAAATCCAGCCGAATACAAAATTAAACCAGCAATTATAAACCATATAAAATTAAGGCTGAAAAATACTATAAGTGAACCCAAGATAAATAAGACAAGAAGCAGAACCAGGCAGCCGCCAAGAAACGGGGCGAATATAGCCCCAAAAACTAATAAAAACAAAAAAACACTCATTACTTCAATATAGTACACGTAAAAAATCCTTTTCAAGTTTAGAGCTTAAAAAAAACTCCGCTTTTATTTAAGTCGGAGTAAAATAATTTATCAGTTGCTCATCATATTATTGTATCATAATTTCTTATTAATAAAGTGATAAAATTTTAGTAATTTAGCTTATAAAAAAGAAGGAGTTAATAAATAACTCCTGCAAACTTAAATAGGATAATCTTATTAAGGTAAAATAAATGGACAGTCAGCCAAAGTTGTAGGCTGATCACATGTACACAAAACATCTTCCATGCACCACCAATGTCCGACTGTTTTAATTCTAAAGTTCATATCTTGTGATGGCGCCAGTAATGCGAATGGTCTTTGTGTGCTTTCATCAAAATAATAACAAATCAAGTTATTTATAATATCCGGATAGTTTGGATTTGGCTTACTAATTGCATAAGAAAGGACAGTTTGCTTAGTCGGTAGGTCACCACTCCATATATTTTGCTCTACCCATGTTCCACCAAGCCCGGGTGCTGCCAGGTGGCCATCTTTATTAAGATATATATCGTTTGGAGATGGACAATCTGCATAAGCAAATGAACCATATAAAATACCTAATACAATCATCAGTACCATTTTTACTTTTTTCATTTATATTTTCTCCGAAAAAATTTTAAAATTAATATATACCATTATTTAATAGTATACAATGTTTATACGAAAATTCACCAAAGATTCTTCGTACAGGTATTTTAACATTTTTTTATGGAATAGTTAAAGATTATATAAGCAATTGCTTATATAATCTTTTTTAGTTTAATGTGGTTATTATATTAGTTAAAAAGGGGAGTTAATAAACAACTCCTCTTTTAGTTTAAGGGTGAGCTGTAATCTGATCTAATGCAATTAACTGTAAAATTGGATTAGCCTGTGTATGCTCAAGCATAATAGGCAGTCCCGTATTTACCTGCGTGTATAGTTCGGATAATGAATC
>JAJFBO010000021.1 GCA_020697025.1 Burkholderiales bacterium | reverse complement strand
AAAGCTCAACATTCTTAACATTTTTCCAATTTTTTATCTTCCAAGATGCAATCCATTCTGTCATCCCTTTTTGCACATACTGGGAGTCAGTATAAAGTTCTATTTTACATGGTTCTTTAAGTACCTTTAATGCTTCAATTACTGCACGTAGCTCCATCTGATTATTAGTAGTATCAATAACAACGCCACAGATTTCTTTTATTGTGTTTTTATATTCAAGTGTTGCTGCCCACGACCCAATTCCAGGGTTACCTTTACATGCCCCGTCGGTATGGATAATAACTTGTTTAATCATCCTGCAACGCCAATTCTTGGTGCAAAAATAGATTGTGAATTAAACTGATGTTTATTCGTGATTAAAGTTGGAGAAATTAATTCTTTACTGGCAACAAGTGCATAACAATTAGCAAATGCAGGGAACCATCGATCACCAATTTTATTTAAAAATTCACAGCGTAAAAGATGGGTTTCATTATATAAAGGAGGAAGATAATTAAAGAACTTTCCTCCACAAATATTAAAACCAAGCCGGTACAATTGTTCTTGTAATTTATTAACACTAATATAATTTGTTTTTTTAAGTAAATATTCTTTACCAAATAAACCAAATAAACTTCTAGGATTAAAGCCGCTTATTATAATTTTTCCTTTTGGAATTAAAATTCGATAACACTCTTGTAATAAAAAATGATAATCATCAATAATTTCTAATGAATGGGGACATATAATTAAGTCAATACTATTATCAGCAAATGGTAAAAAATGCAAGTCACATTTTATATCATTATTAAGAACATATTTAGAGACAATTTTATTATTAGTTAAAAAGTCAATTTGCTCCAAACCAATTTGTAAGGAATAATATCCAAAAATATTTTGCACAGTATTATGGTAAAATGCTTCTTCTGTAGCTAATATATTACGGCCAAATGGAGTATTTAAAAGCCATTGCTGCAAATCATTTAATTTATGCATATTAGAATGTATCCAGAGAAAATGTTTTACCTTAAGCAGATTATAACATATAAAAAAATAAATTGGTTATTCCTGGCCATACAAGTTGTACATCATTAGGAAATAGAGGCCTTAGGATATGCCAAGGTGTTAATCATATAAATCAAAGTTTTTTATTCCAAATTTTTAGTATATTTTTTAAGGTAAATTTATGGCAGAAATGACTACGGAAGAAGTCTTAAAAACTCCACCGCATTCGGTTGAGGCAGAACAGATGATTTTAGGCTGTATTTTGGTAGATGAAGATTCATACATAAATATTGCCGGTGTGTTGCAGGAGGCTCATTTCTATCGCAAAGAACACCAGATGATTTTTCATCATATTGTTAAATTAAAAAGCTATAATCGTAATGTAGACGCCCTAACTGTTGCAGATTCTTTAAAGCAGAATAATGAAATTGAATACGTTGGCGGCTATGATTATATTAATAGCTTAGTTGAAGCAACTGCAAGCAGCGCTAATATAAAAAGTTATGCAGATATTGTGCGTGAGCGCTATGTTCTGCGGGATTTAGTTAAAGCCGGGTCAGAAATTGCCCAAAGTGCTTACACCCCAAATGGACGCGATATTGATATTATATTAGATGAAGCTGAACAAAAGATTTTTAAAATCAAGGATGTTAATACCAATAATAAACGCTTTTTTAATTTGCAGGAATTATTAAACAGTGTAATTGAGCGTGTGGTGATTATGTCACAGCGTGAAGATAAAAATGCGGTAACAGGCATTGCCACACACTATACCCAGTTAGATGATATGACCTCAGGCCTGCAGCGTGGTGAACTAATTATTATTGCTGGTCGTCCTGGAATGGGAAAGACATCTTTCGCCCTAAATATAGGGGAAAATGTTGCTTTAAAAAACAAACTTCCAGTTGCAGTGTTTTCGCTGGAAATGACGGGTGAGCAATTAGTTCAGCGTTTGCTTAGTTCTGCTGCCAGAGTTGATCAAACCTCACTTAAAAGGGGAGATTTAACCTATGATGATATGGATAAATTATATCTGGCAATGGGAGATCTCAAACATGCTCCGTTATATATTAACGAATCTCCCGGAATTAATGTTATTGACTTACGCGCCAGAGTCAGACGTCTCAAAGACCAGCTTGGCGATTTAGGTTTGATTGTTATTGATTATGTGCAAATTATGTCGGGGCTTGGCGGGGGCAAAAATACGAACCGGGCCCAGGAAATTGCAGATATTTCCAGATCATTAAAAGCCCTGGCACTAGAACTAAGCGTTCCCATAATTTTATTGTCACAGTTAAATCGTGAAGTAGAAAGCCGTCAGGATAAGCGCCCAAATATTGCTGATTTGCGTGAATCTGGAGCTTTGGAACAAGATGCAGATATAATATTACTCTTATACCGGGATTCATATTATGATCAGGAGAGTAAAGAAGGTAATCTGGCCGAGATTAATATAGCCAAAAATCGTAGTGGTTCTACTGGAGTTGTAAAATTGGCATTTTTAAATAAATTTACCCGTTTTGAAAATCCGTATTTAAATTATGATGAAGAATAGACTTTTGCAGGCGCAACAAATTTTTACGATTTTGCGCGAGCTAAATCCAAAGCCAACTACCGAATTAATATATTCTTCAGCCTTTGAACTATTAGTATCTGTTGTGTTATCAGCGCAAGCTACTGATGTTGGTGTAAATAAAGCTACAGCCAGATTATTTAAGGTTGCAAATACCCCAGAGCAAATTTTAGCTCTTGGTGTCATGAGCCTCGAGTCTTATATCAGTACAATTAATTTTTATAGAAATAAAGCAAAGAATATTATTGGTTTATGCCAACAGTTAATAGCAAATCATAATAGTGAAGTCCCTGAGGATTTTGATGCTTTAATAGCATTACCAGGTGTAGGCAGAAAAACAGCTAATGTTATATTAAATACTTTGTTTGGCCATGAAAATATTGCTGTAGATACACATGTACTGCGGGTAGGAAATCGCTTGGGAATAGCAAAAGGCAAAACTCCGGATGAGGTTGAGGTTAAGTTACAAAAAAATGTGCCTGGCGAATTTAAGCTTAACGCGCATCACTGGCTAATTTTGCATGGTCGCTATATTTGTAAGGCGAGAAAACCGGAATGCGAAGTGTGCGCTATACGTGATTATTGTGATTATTACATAATTAATGCAAAAAAAGATATGATAAACAAAAAATAAAATGGAGGTCCTAGTGTGAGAATATTACATACCATGCTGCGCGTATCTGATTTAGAAAAATCAGTTAAATTTTACACTTGGGTATTTGGCATGCAGGAAATTAAAAGGACTGATTACCCAAATGGTAAATTTACTTTAGTATTTATCGGTTATGGTTCTGAAGAGGAAAATGCTTTAATTGAATTAACATATAACTGGAATGTCAATAACTATGAATTAGGTACAGCATTCGGACATATAGCTATTGAAGTTAATGATATATATAAAGTATGTGATAAAGCTCGTGAATTCGGTGTTGCTGTAACGCGTGAACCCGGGCCAATGAAATTTGGCGGAACGCGTGCTATCGCATTTGTTGAAGATCCAAATGGGTATAAGATAGAACTAATCGAGAATAAAATATAATAAAATTAATTATAGCTCCCGCATATTTGGTAACACTAAATAAATTTGTTATCAAATTTATACTTATAGAAGTATTTGATAAAATTACTAAAAGATACTATAATATATATCTAACATTTTTAAGGAGTATTTTATAAAATGGCTAAAAAGTTATTAGTAACTATTTTATCTAGTATTTTGATTGTATCTGCTTGCAGTAAAACTCAGACGAGTAATAATGAGACTCCTATTGCAGTAAAAAATGACGTAACCAAAACTATTGATAAACCTCAGATGGAACTGCCAAATTTTGCCCAGTTAGTTAAACTAGTTGGTAATACTGTAGTAAATATTACTACAGAGTCTGTTCTGGGGCAAGGTCCCGATAGTCAGGTTGAGGGATTGGATCCGAATGATCCGCTTTCTGAATTGTTTAAACGTCTGGTACCAGGTCAATCACAGGCACAGCCTCAAGTCCGCCATTCCCTGGGATCAGGATTTATTATTAGCAGTGATGGCTATATATTAACTAATGCCCATGTTGTAGATGGTGCCAAAAAAATTACTGTTAAAACATCAGATAAACAGGAGTTAGATGCAAAACTTATTGGCTTGGATAAAAAAACAGACATTGCTTTGCTTAAGGTAAGTGCGACTGGACTACCAGCAGTTACAATTGGAGATCCAAACCAGCTTGATGTAGGAGAGTGGGTAGCAGCAGTTGGAGCCCCGTTTGGTTTTGATAATTCGGTAACGCAGGGAATAGTTTCAGCTAAAGGACGCAATTTGCCTAGTGATAACTATGTTCCATTTATTCAAACTGATGTGCCAATAAATCCAGGTAATTCAGGGGGACCATTATTTAATCTTAAAGCTCAGGTAGTAGGGATTAATTCACAGATTTATAGTCGTAGCGGCGGTTATATGGGCATTGGTTTTTCTATTCCTATAGATATTGCAATGAATATAGCTAACCAGTTAAAGCGTTATGGTAAAGTTAGCCATGGTCAGTTAGGTGTACAGTTTCAACCAGTTACCAAGCAATTAGCCCGTTCATTTGGTCTTAATAAGCCAAGGGGTGCTTTAGTGGCAAATATTGTTCCTGGTAGTGGAGCTGAAAAAGCTGGTATAAAAGTTGGAGATATTATTTTAAAGGCTGATGATAAGTCTTTAGATGATGTTGGAGCATTACCTATGATTGTAGGCAGTAAAAAGCCAGGTGATAAAATTAGTCTGGAGTTGTTTAGAAATAACAAAATCCTTACAATTGAAGCTGTTTTAACTGGTACTGATGAATCACAGGTAGCTGCAAACGGTCAAACCAATTCAAAGACGCTTCAGTTAGATAGCTTTGGTTTAACCGTTGCCAATATTGATGCTAAAACCAAACAACAAATGCATTTAAGTGATACGGGAGTTATTGTAACTAATACTAAAGATGCCGCACAAATGTCTGGCATACTACCTGGTGATATAATATTATCAATTAATAATATTTTAATTAGAGATATCAACCAGGTAAAAGCCATTGTTGGGTTTAGCAAAACAATTGTTGTATTAATTTTACGCAATAACCAGCAAATGTTTGTAACTTTAAGTATTGAATAACCGTGTTATTTAATGATGACTTGTTTATTTTTGCCATGCAATTAGCAGATATGGCGGCTGGTATTAGCCGCCGTAATTTTCGCCAGAATTTAGTTATTAACAATAAGCCTGGTAATTTTCCTGTAACACAAGCTGATTTAGAAATTGAAACTACACTTAGGAAAATGATAAAAGCCAGGTATCCAACTCATACTATCATTGGTGAAGAGTTTGCAAATGAATCTGGTATTAGTGCTAAAGAGTATACCTGGGTAATAGATCCAATTGATGGAACTGTTGCTTTTACTACTGGTAAACCTACATTTACTACATTAATTGCACTTGTATCAAATAGTACGCCAATTTTGGGAATTATTGACCAGCCTATACTTGGGGAACGCTTTATAGGAATTAATAAAAATGGCGCTTACCTTAGCCTCACAAATGGTAATGAAACTTCCCGGCTAAATAGTGACTTGTCAATATATCAGGGAATACAAACAAGTAAAACTATAAATCCTGCTTATGCCAGATTAAATGCTTCAACACCTGACATGTTTACCGCTGATGAATTATACAAATTTGATAAACTTAAAAGTCAGGTAAAAGTATGTGCCTGGGGAGGCGACGCTTATGCATATGCTATGCTTGCCTGTGGACAGATTGATTTAATTATGGAGTCACAGCTCCAATATTATGATGTAGCAGCACTTATACCAATTATAACTGCCAGCGGTGGTATAATCACGACCTGGGACGGAGAGCCAATCACTTCGGATTTTAAAGGACAGTGTTTAGCCAGTAGTAATGCGGAGTTACAGGCCTGTGCCCTAAAAATAATTAATAATTAGCTATTCGCAAAAATTAGAATCTGATTCAAATGGAATAAAATAAAATGTCACAGCAGCGCTTACGTATAGCATTACAAAAATCAGGAAAATTATCTGATGGGAGTATTGAATTATTAAATAAATGTAGTTTTAAAATACGCCCGGCTAAAAACCATTATTTGATTAAATCTAATGAATTGGATACCGATTTTTTAATGGTTCGGGACGATGATATTCCAGGATTTATTGATAGCCAGGTAGCTGATGTTGGTATTATGGGTGAAAACTTGTTTATTGAATATAATTTAACCCACAGTGATAATAAACTTGAAATCATCAGCAAATTAGAGTTTGCTACCTGTAGGTTAAGTCTTGCAGTTAAATCCAATAGCAATATTATGAATATAGATGATTTAAACGGAAAAAAAATCGCTACATCATATCCGGCGACTTTAGCAAATTATTTGCTGGAAAATAAAATAAAAGCAGAAATAGTAGTTATGCATGGGTCAGTGGAATTAGCCCCTAAAATCGGTATTGCTGATGCAATTTGTGATTTGGTATCAACTGGTACTACCCTGAAAGAAAATGACTTAGTTGAAATGCAGGTATTATTATTTAGTGAAGCTATTTTGGTTGGCCGCAAAGATATGCCGCAATTTATAAGGACTAAAGTTAAAGAGCTGGTTTTTAGGTTCCAAAGTGTAATTAATGTTAGAAATAGTAAATATATTATGCTGCACATTGATAAAAACGAGCTGCCAAAACTGGAAAAGCTGCTACCGGGTTATGAAGCGCCAACTATTCTTGAGCTGCAAGGGCACCCTGGAAAGGTGGCAGTCCATGTAGTAAGTGAGGAAAAGTATCTATGGGATACTGTGAATAAGTTAAAAGAAATTGGAGCTACTTCAATTTTAGTAATGAATATTGAAAAAATGATTGCCTGATGCAAATTGTAAATTGGTCACAATTAACTGACGAAGAAAAGGTTATAATTTTACAACGCAGTAATACTAATAGGGATACTGTATTACATGACACAGTATCCGAAATAATTTTATGTGTTAAAAATCAGGGTGATTGTGCTTTATTTGAATATACCAAAAAATTTGATAAGGTAGAATTATCTAGCCTGAAAGTGAGTCCTGAAGAGTTTGAATCAGCAATTAAGATTCTTAATGAAAAAGAAAAGCAGGCAATTATTACGGCTGCAGAAAATATTAAATACTTTCACACTAAAAGCGCTCCCAAAGCTTTTGAATATGAAAAAAATGGGATTAACCTGGGAAAAATATACCGTCCAATCGATAAGGTCGGATTATATGTACCAGGAGGCAGTGCTCCTTTAGTATCTACTCTCTTAATGTTAGCTATTCCAGCAAAAATCGCAGGATGTAAAACCAAAGTTTTAACCACACCGCCTGATACAAGCGGCAAAATTGCGTCAGCTATTTTATTTGCGGCAAATATTTGCGAAATTGATACCATATATAAAGTAGGTGGAGCGCAGGCTATAGCCGCCATGGCATTTGGTACGCAAACTATTCCCAAAGTACATAAAATTTATGGCCCGGGAAATAAATTTGTCACTGAGGCAAAAATGCAGGTATCTTTGATGAATGGTGGAGCTGCGCTGGATATGCCAGCTGGCCCATCTGAAGTATTGGTTATAGCTGATGATGATGCAAATGCGATTTTTGTTGCCAGCGATTTGCTGGCGCAGGCTGAGCATGACAAAGATGCACATGTCATTTTAGTGACAACTTCAGGTATTTTGGCAAATAAAGTTTTAAGTGAAATTAAACGACAAACTGCATATTTATCACGTAATTTGATAATTGATGAATCGTTAAAGAAAAGCAGTATAATAATTGCTAATAGCATAAATGAATGTTTTATGATTTCAAATCGTTATGCCCCTGAACATTTAATTTTGCATATTAACAATGCGAAAGATGCCCTGGAGTTGGTACAAAATGCCGGCTCAGTATTTGTTGGCGAGTATTCTCCCGAATCTGTTGGTGACTATGCCAGTGGAACTAATCATGTTTTACCAACGTATGGCTATGCCAATATGTATAGTGGATTAGATACATTGGCTTTTATGAAAGCAATTTCATTCCAGCATTTAAGTGCCACCGGACTTAAGCACATAGGGCATACTGTAGAAACTTTAGCCAGTCTGGAAGGACTTGATGCACATAAAAATGCTGTTACAGTACGTTTAAAAGAAATCAAATAATATGAATTGGTTGCAAAAAATAGTTCGTCCTGAAATATGGGGCATGGCAGGGTACAGTTCTGCCCGTATGGAAATGAATGATGCAGCAGGTATGATCCAGCTAGATGCTAATGAAAATCCATATTTACCTTATTTAATAAGTAAAACCGGGCTGGATAATATAAACCGTTACCCACAACCCCAACCCGAGGCAGTAATATCAAGATTAGCAGCAGTTTATGGAGTAAGTCCTAAACAGGTGCTAGTTGGCAGGGGAATGGATGAAATTATTGACTTATTAGTTCGTGTATTTTGTATTCCCTATAAAGATCAAATTTTGATAACTCCACCCACATATGGTTACTATGAGGTAGTTGCTGATATTGCAGGAATTAGGGTCAGTAAAGCACCGCTTATTGATAAAAACCAATTTAGTCTGGATACAGCAGCCATTATAAACGCTAAAGACCAAAATATTAAAATTATATTTTTATGTACCCCAAATAATCCAACAGGTAATATATTTTCTTTAAGTGATATTGAAAAAATTGCTAAAAATTTACCCAATACTATTATTGCAGTTGACGAAGCATATATTGAATTTGCTGATATACCATCAGCTACAACGATAATGGAAAAATACCAGAATATAGTGGTAATGAAAACCTTATCCAAGGCATATGCTTTTGCAGGTGTTAGGGTTGGGACTTTAATTGCTGGAAGTGAAATTATAAATGTGGCGCGTAAAGTGCTTGCCCCATATCCAATTCCCGTACCAATAAGCCGTCTAATTCTTGAAGCTTTATCTCCTTTTGGTCTTGAACTGGCTAATTCAAGGATTGAATTATTAAAATTTGAACGGGAACGTGTATTCAAGTATTTAAGTGGGTTGCCTGGAATTCACGTTTATCCAAGCAGTGCAAATTTTGTATTATTTAAAGTTGATAATGCTAATACTGTTTATAAGGACTTATTAGCTAAAGGAATCATATTAAGAAACCGTGGCCGTGATATTGAAAATACTATCAGGTTTACTATAGGTACTCCACAAGAAAATGATTTGGTACTACGTTCATTAGGCGTAAAACTTGAAATAGCTAAAATTATTGAACGACAAGCGGTATATAATCGTAAAACTAATGAGACAGAGATTTTAGCTAATATAAATCTGGATAAAATTTCACCAGTTAAAATTAGTACTGGTATTGGTTTTTTTGACCACATGCTGGAGCAGCTAGCTAAACACGGCGGTTTTAGCTTGGAATTAAAGGCAAATGGTGACACACATATTGATTATCATCATACAGTTGAAGATGTAGCTATTGTACTAGGACAGGTTCTAAAGCAGGCAATAGGAGATAAACGCGGAATAAATCGTTATGGATTTGTTTTACCAATGGACGAAGCTTGTGCTTTTGCAACACTTGATTTAAGCGGACGTGGAGTATTAGTTTATGAAGCCCATTTTAATACATCTTTAATTGGAAATTTTCCGGTGGAAATGATTCAGCATTTTTTCTTAAGTCTGGCTGACCACTTAGAGGCAGCAATTCATCTAAAAGTTACCGGTAGTAATGCCCACCACATGGTTGAAGGATTATTTAAGGCTTTTGCTAAAGCATTAAATCAAGCTATAAGTAAGACAGGTAATAATAATGTAC
>JAJFBO010000254.1 GCA_020697025.1 Burkholderiales bacterium | reverse complement strand
ATTTATGTTATTATTTATACCTATATAAGCAATATTTTTTAAGGCTATAAAAATGAAAATAAACTATAAAACAAAGGTCTATTTACTTTGCCTTCTTTTTATATTAATAACATTTATACCTATTGCTCAGGCAGAAGAATGGGTTATGACTTGTGCTCAATCTTATGACATAGCATTACCAGCCGCTGAACGTGGAATCAGACCACCTTATAAAAATGGTCAGGTATGGGCACGGATTGAAATTGGCCTTATGGGTATTAATATAGTAACAGCATTTGGAAAAGCAGATGATGATTATGCACTAGCTGGCAGCCCAAAAATGCCCATATTTATGCAGCACAGACGCGGAGATGAAGAGATTGATCAAAAGAATGAATCAATTCGTTTATCTCAACTTAAAAGGGGGATGTGGCAAATGCAAAATATAGGTACGAATAAATGGCGAGTTTGCGGACGCTTGAAACATGCACCAAATAATATACACTATATAATCGATGAAAAAGAGCTAATTTGTTCAGATTGGGAAAAGGTATCTTAAACTGTAATACCTTAAATATTTAATATACCTACCAAGACTATATAGATATGATATAAATAAGTTCAGCTGATTTCCTAAAAATATATTATATTACATCAGCAGTGTATATTTTAATGCTATATTATTATATCTTATTTTTAAATTCTAAAGAGCTAACCTACGGATATCAGAAAGCACCTGTGATAAATACGCATTAAATTTTGCAGCTGATGCACCATCAATGATACGATGATCATAAGATAATGAAAACGGCATAATCAGACGTGGTGTAAATTCGCTACCATTCCATACTGGTTTAATTGATGATTTTGATACACCCAAAATTGCTACTTCAGGAGCGTTTATAATAGGAGTAAATCCTGTGCCGCCAATACCACCAAGACTAGAAACAGTAAATGTCCCACCTTGCATATCAGTTGGCTTTAATTTGCCCTCCCTGGCTAATTTTGCCAAAGTAGATGTTTCTTTAGCTATATCTACTATACCTTTTTTATCAGCATCTTTTAATACTGGTACTACCAAACCTTGCGGGGTATCTGCAGCAAAGCCAATATTATAATATTTCTTATAAACTAAGTTATCTCCATCAATTGATGAATTAAATTCCGGAAATTTCTTCAATGCAAATATACATGCTTTTATAATAAAAGCTAAGGGGGATACTTTAATCTCAGATTGTTTATGCTCCTCATTTAGTTGTTTTCTAAATTCTTCAAGTTCAGTAATATCTGCTTCATCAAACCCGGTAACATGCGGGATCATAACCCAGTTTCTTAATAAATTGGCCCCGGATATTTTTTTAATTCTGGATAAGCTACTCGTCTGGACTTCACCAAATTTGGCAAAATCAACTTTTGGCCATGGTAATAAATCTAAACCACTACCATTTATAGGCATACCAGATGAGGTACTGCCTGTCATTACCGATTTTATAAAAGACTTTAAATCTTCTTCAGTAATACGCCCCTTATTTCCACTGCCCTTAATCTGTCCTAAATTGGCCCCTAACTCACGAGCTAATTTTCTAATTCCTGGTGAAGCATAAGCTTTAGCAAAACCTGCTTCGTCAATTTCAGGTTCAGTAGTTTTTGTAATTAAACCTTTTTCCACACTTTGCGATGAAACTTCAGAATTAGAAGATATTTTGATAACAGCATCTTCTGTTTTAGAGCTGCCTTGTTTCTTATTTTCTGCATCTTCTAATGTATCTGGTTTTTTAGAGTTATTACTATCTGATGCTTCAAGAGTCAAAATTAGACTTCCCTCGCTCACTTTAGAGCCTGGCTTTATAGCAACTGTTTTTACAACCCCGGCAGTAGTTGCCGGAACTTCCATAGTAGCTTTATCAGTTTCTAACATAACTAAGTTATCATCAACCTTGATAGTATCCCCAGATTTTATATATACTTCAGCAACATTAACATCTGTACTGCCCCCAATATCAGGTATCTTTAATTCTATTAAATCTGATGAGGCTTCGGGTTGTTTATTAGAAGCCCCCGGCGCTGAAGTTGTTACTTCAAGTGTAGCTTCATTATTGGGCTTAATATTATTATCAGCTACTTCAAGCGTTAAAATTAAGCTTCCCTCACTTACTTTTGAGCCTGGCTTTATGGCAACTGATTTTACAATTCCTGCAGCTGTTGCCGGGACTTCCATTGTTGCCTTATCAGTTTCTAACATAACCAAATTATCATCAATCTTTATAGTGTCGCCAACTTTTACATATACTTCAGCAACATTAACATCTGTACTACCGCCAATATCTGGTATGTTTAATTCTAGTAAGTTAGCCATTTATTTTCCTATATAAGTTTTGATAAAATTTTTAATTGATATTACAAAGCCTTGTTTAATACAAGGCTTATATTTAGGACTTCAAAGTTATATTCAGACTGCGAGATTAGCCATAAAACGTTTACGTAAAATGCTTAAATCAGAAACATTTTCTATAACTTCATTAAATAACGTAGACAGGTTATTAAGAATGGTGCGAATTACCATTTTTTCACTATCTATATTAAAGTTAATCTGTGTATCCAACCAATGTTCCAGCCATCCTGGATCCGGCAGCCGGCTTTGTACCGTATCGTTAGGAAAATTGGCTTTACTAACATGTAAATTGGTTGGATGCATTGGTTTACCAGTTCTGGCACTTGATGCCATTAAAATACCGATTTTAGCAAAAGATAATTTTGCCTTATCGCCAAAATTTGCAATTGCTTTACGCATATATTTAAGATAAGCGCTACCATGCCTGGCTTCATCCATAGATAATATCTTATATATTTGCTTAATCACTGGTTCAGTA
>JAJFBO010000253.1 GCA_020697025.1 Burkholderiales bacterium | reverse complement strand
CATGCTGCTTTAAGAGAATAATTATCTTAACACTATCCAGGTTTGGCTGACTAACCTGAATATCTTTTATTACCGGGTCAACATCTAAGACTTTGGTATTTAAGTTATTTAAAACTCCATTTAATGTAATACCATTAATTTCAATAATTAACCGTAGCGGGTTGTCTAATACTTTTTTGTTGGCTACAATATTTTTTTCAGCCTCAAGTGTTAATCGCGTATATATTGATGAGGGCCATAGCCGTACTGCAATTAATTCATTTTTTGTTTCGTGTGAATCAACAAAATCAGCCAATTCATCAGCAAATACTTTACGGCTTATCAATAGATTAATTCCGCAAAATATACCTAACTGTACAAATTTGCGCCGTTTTCCATCAAATTCTTTAGACATTCATGACCTTTTTTTGTATATGCCACAATCTGGCAATTGTGAATTTCGTTAATTACTTGCATTGTAATGTCCCAATCAATAGATGGAATCAAGCCACCTGCATTACCAGCCCATTCAATAAAGCATAAATGTGGATGAATAAAATATTCATCAAAGCCCATATCAAACCATTCTTCCGGGCTAGTAAATCTGTATAAATCAAAATGATAAATATCAATATTATCTATCTTGTACGGCTCTACATAGGTAAAGGTTGGGCTCTTAATGCCCCCGTTTACCCCTAAACTATATAATATTTCGCGTACTAAGGTAGTTTTGCCCGCACCCAAATCTCCATTAAGGGTAATTACAAAATTTGGTACAATCATCTCTGCAATAAGCCTGGCTAATTTATATGTAGCAGCTAAAGAATTTAATTGATAATTCATAAATTTTTCTTTATAATTATAAAATAATGGTTTATCTATACTATAAAAGTAAGTCCCAGTATTTGCGCCAAATGCCATCTTAACTATCAAAGGACTAAGAACTATAATAGCAGTTAAAGGTAGATTAGAATGATAGATTTTAACATATTGACCAAAGAAATTTGTAGCCAAGCTAGTTCTTTTGGCTTTTTAGAAGCAGCTATTGCCAGGATTAAAATTGATGAGCAAACTAAAGCCGGTTTTATGGAGTGGCTTAATCATAAATTTCATGGCAGTATGGAATATCTGGCAAAAAACACACACTTACGTTTTAATCCAGAAATCTTGCATGAAGGCACTCTATCTATTATTTGTGTCAAAGCCCCATACTTAACCAAGCCTGTTCATTCACATAAAAACAGGTTAAGTGATATAAATAAAGCTTATGTGTCTAGTTATGCCCTGGGCCGGGATTACCATAAAGTATTGCGCAAAAAATTAAAAGAATATTCTGTATGGATAACCGAATATCTTAGTCAATACGATTTTAAATTTGAGTATAGGGTTTTTACTGACTCCGCCCCAATTTTAGAAGTGGAATTAGCTAAAAATGCAGGTCTTGGCTTTAGAGGTAAAAACACTTTATTACTTAATAAAACCCAAGGCAGCATGTTTTTTCTAGGTGAGATTTTTACTAATGTTCCGCTTATACCGGGTAAGCCAGCTACCTCACATTGTGGCAGCTGTACCAAATGTATTGAGGTTTGCCCTACCAGAGCTTTTGTATCTCCTTATATTCTCGATGCCAAAAAATGTATATCTTATCTAACTATTGAAAACAAAGAAAGTATACCTGAAGAATACCGGAAAGCTATTGGCAACAGGATATATGGATGTGATGACTGCCAACTATTTTGCCCATGGAATAAATTTAGCAAGTTAACCAATATTAGTGATTTTAACCCAAGAAAAGATTTAGAAGAATTGTCTTTAACTGATGCGTTTTTAATAGATGAAAAACAGTGGCAAGAGCTGACTATTGGCTCGCCAATTTATAGAATTGGTTATGAATCCTGGCTTAGAAATGTAGCTGTAGCCTTGGGAAATGCCTCAACCTCACCAGAAATAATGAGTGCTTTACGGCAGCGACAAAATTTTCCATCAGTTATGGTCCAGGAACATATAAATTGGGCATTGGCACAGCATCAAACACGATAAAAGCATCAATTACTTAGATCAAACTAACATTAAAAAAACAGTTGCGAAACTATCACTTATAAAATAGCCAAATAAGGCTGGTGCAAATTAACATTTTATAGTATAATACTTAGTTACAGTTATTAATATGAAAGAAATAAATGCAAGAAGATAAACAAATCTCATTTGCCGATTTAGGCTTAAGTGAAGCAATGATTAACGCCCTTAAAACAAAAGGGTTTGAAACTCACAGCCCTATCCAGGCACTGGTTATTCCTGAATTTCTCCTTGAAAAATCAAATATTATTGGCCAAGCCCAAACTGGAACAGGAAAAACCGCAGCATTTTCCATTCCAATTTTGGAAACAATTGAAGCTGGTACTGGCGTTATAAGAGCGCTAATATTAACGCCTACCCGTGAGCTGGCAAATCAGGTCTCTGATGAAATTTATTCATTAATTGGTGAAAAGAAACTTCGTGTGCTTCCAGTTTACGGCGGTTCTTCAATCGAACAGCAAATTAAAAATATTAAACGTGGAGTAGATATTGTAGTTGGTACTCCAGGTAGAATTATTGATTTATTGGAACGTAAAGTATTAGTCCTTAAAAATCTTGAATTTTTTGTTTTGGATGAAGCTGATGAAATGCTCAATATGGGATTTGTTGATGATATTGAACTAATTTTAAAATCTTCTAATCCAGAACAGCAAAAAATGCTATTTTTCTCCGCAACTATGCCGCCATCAATTTTAAGTATAGCTAAAAAGTATATGGGTCAATTCAAAATCCTAAAAGTAGAGAGTAAAGAATCTACTTCTAATCTAACTGAGCAAATTTACTTTGAAGTACGTGAGTCAGATAAGTTTGAAGCATTATGCCGGGTA
>JAJFBO010000252.1 GCA_020697025.1 Burkholderiales bacterium | reverse complement strand
TAATATATAAGCTTAAACTTTCTAAAAAACCAATTGCACTTTGCGGGGGTGTATCCCGACCATCGAGAAATACATGAATCCAAACCCGATGAGTATTTGTATCACAATTAGCCATGTCTATCAATGCAAGAATATGATTAATATGCGCATGCACCCCGCCATCAGATAAAAGCCCCATAATGTGAACTGTCCCGCTTTTAGCACTACCCATAGCCGTCTTAAGCTCTACATTATTAAAGAAACTGCCGTCTTCGAGCGTGGCATCTATACGACTAATATCCTGATAAACAGTCCGTCCCGCTCCTATATTTAGATGTCCGACCTCTGAATTACCAAATTGCCCCCGTGGGAGGCCAACTGCTATGCTTGAAGCATCAATACTGCCAAAAGCATAGTTGCGGGAATAATAATCCCAGTTAGGTTTATTTGCCAGGTTAATAGCATTATACTCGTTTTCCTGCCGAATCCCAAACCCATCAAGGATTATTAATAGTGCTCTTTTGGTTATTTGTCCTTGCATAAATCAATCCTACAAATTTAAATTGCTATACCCCAAGTATTACTGTTAAAATAATGCATATATACCATTATTTTATACTAAATTGATAAGTAGGGTTATCCATTATGCAAGTAAGCTATAATCAGGCACTAGATATTTTAAAAAAATCGAAGGTATTATATACTTCTGAGTATCTGGCGCAAAAAGTTCAGGTTGTTGCCCAGGCGATAGAGACAGAAATAGAAAATGAAATACCATTATTTTTAACTGTCATGAATGGTGGAATGTTTTTCGCAACCGAAGTCATGAGACACATAAAAAAACCTTTTTTTGCTGATTATGTCCATGCTTCACGCTACGGCGATGCCACATTTGGCAGCGGACATGTTACCTGGTATAGACAGCCTAAAGCAGAAGACGTTAGGGATAAAGTAGTTTATATACTTGATGATATTCTGGATGAAGGACATACATTGGCTGAAATTGTCAGGGTTCTTACGCACTTGGGCGCTAAAAAATGCAAATTAGCCGTCTTAATTGATAAAGATTTAAGCAAAGTTAAACCTATAAACGCTGATTTTATCGGATGTAGGGCACCAAATAAGTATTTATTTGGTTCAGGCATGGATATTTATGGTTTATACCGACAGCTCCCGGATATATATGTTTATAATGAATAAAAGCCCTAAATGTAAGCAGATTATGAAGTGGTAGGAGAAAAAAATGGCGATTGTTGCATTAGTACTAACTGTTATTCTAGAGCGGTATAATTTATTGGTTAATATTCGTGCCGGTTTTAATAACCAGGTGTTGCGCTACATTAGCTATTTTACCAGACAGCCAGTCCAGATACAGCGCCAAATAAGATTTATTTATTTATTTGCATGTTTACCGATTATTCTTATTTTAATTGGCATCAAAAGTGTAATTGCTCCACACTATCCTGTTCTTTATGCGTTAATAAAACTTTTCCTATTTATATTAGGGGTACACATCTTAACCTGGAAAGAACAATCTAAAACAGAATATGGGGCAAGAAATTATTTTTTTATTGAAACTTATGCTGTCTCATTTTTTGCTGCTTTTTTTTGGTTTCTGGTATTGCCTACTGGCATTGGTTTAATGTGCTACATAGTTATTACGGCAATTAGTAATGAGTTTAAACGTCAAGGTTTAGACTCCATAATTTATAATGTTGTAGTAGACAAAATTTTATTTTATGCAAATGTAATTCCATACTTATTTTTATTTTTATTTATAGCCATATCAGGTAATTTTGAGGATGTAACGCATTATCTGGTAGAGCAGCGAAAGAACTTTGTTAAAAGCTTTTTCTTTTTAGAAGTTACTTTGCGTGAAATTATTTTTATTGCTATTGGTAAAGAGAAATTTAAATTAAGTACTGGAATTAACAGCTATAATGAGGCCACTGAAGCTTATGACTTAGATGCTGAAAAATTTAATCCAAAAATTAACTCCTATATAGTAGCAATCCTGTATAGAGCCAGCATATTTTTTATTGCGTTGGTATCCATCATATCAGTTGCTAATTTATTACGTTAAAAATGATATTTTTTAAGTTACTGCCCCCAATATTAATTATTTGTACCTCTATAGTGGCTGAAAATATATATCAATATACCGATAAATCTGGAAATTTAGTGGTTGGTAATACAGGAAAATTTACTGCTTCTGCAGATAAAACTGTGACAAGCCAAAACGTCAGACGGAGGGTTTTGGAAGAAGAATTAGAACATGAAATACGATCTTTACAAACCCTGTTAGCCAGTAAGCATAATGCGGCAAATAATGAATATGCTAATGAAATAGTCAAGCGTCAAAATAACATTAATCGTTTAACTAAGCAATTAAATCAAGAAAGATAAAAGAGTGAAACAACATTTTTTAGAATTTGAAAAGCCAATTGCTGAACTGAGTAATAAAATCGAAGAATTACTTCAGGTCCAAGATAAATCTAACGTTGATATTAATGAAGATATATGTTCTTTAAAAGATAAAGTAACAGAACTTACCCGTGAGGTGTATTCCAGATTAACTCCAGCACAAATAGCCCAGGTAGCAAGACATATTAATCGCCCGCGTACTTTAGATTATATCAATAACTTATTTACAAATTTTATTGAATTACATGGTGACAGGCATTTTGCTGATGACAAATCTATTATTGCCGGTTTGGCAAAATTTGGTAATCAATCTGTTGTAGTTATTGGTCATCAAAAAGGGGAAGAGCGTAATCAATCTGAAGCTATAGGGAAAAACCTTTATGAAATGTCTCATTTAAAAACGCCAATTATCGTTACAATTATTGGTGAAGGTGGTTCTGGCGGGGCTTTAGCTATAGCTGTAGGAGATCAGGTTAATATGCTTGAATATGCAATTTATTCAGTGATAACTCCAGAAGGATGTGCATCAATCTTATGGAAAGATGCAAGCATGGCAAGCACTGCTGCCGAAATTTTAGGAATTACTGCACTCAAGTTAAAATCCCTGAATTTGATTGATAGTATTATTACTGAACCACTTGGCGGTGCTCATTCCAAACCGGATGAAATAATGATTAAGATGAAAAAAACATTAAAAGATAACTTAAAGAAACTAAAAAATATTCCACAAGATGAATTACTCAGCCGTCGCTTTCAGCGTCTGATGAATTATGGCACTTATACCGAAATTAAAGAATAAATGAGCTGTGGCAGTCTACTTTTAGAGCATGTTACGCAAAGCAGTAAGCTTCTTGCTTCCCAAAATATTTGTATCGGGTTAAGCGGTGGCATTGATTCAATCGTACTACTGCATATTTTAAAACATATTACACCACAAATTAATCTGAGCGCGGTTCATATTAACCATAACATTTCAGCTAACGCCAAAATGTGGAGTAAATTTTGCCAGGAATTTTGCTACAGTCTTAATATCCCTTTACATGTAGAAAATGTAAACTTTAATCGTCATGGCGGGGAGAGCCTAGAGAATTTGGCCCGTATAGCCAGGTATAAAGTATTACTCCAGGCCCCAGCAGACATAATCGCCCTGGCCCATCATCAAGATGATCAGGTCGAAACTACTTTAAGCCAATTATTACGTGGAAGTGACCTACACAATATAGCAGGTATGCACATGGTGAGTAATAAACAAGATAAAATATTATGGCGTCCGCTATTAGATATCAGTAAGGCTCAGATCGAAGAATACGCA
>JAJFBO010000020.1 GCA_020697025.1 Burkholderiales bacterium | reverse complement strand
TAGTTTACCAAGTTTTTTAATAAAATATTGCTTAAAACGTCATTTCGAAATAAAGAAATATTATAAATAAAAAGTCCATCAAGTATAGCCTTTGATAAAATATGAAGATATATACTAAATTATGCTATGATAGAGTTATATGGTATAATCGTCTAAATACATTAAGTTTTTAAAGGGTATATTAATGACAACTTATAAATTAAAACGTCCACATTTAATTTGTATATCTTTAATCTTATACCTATGTGTAGGATTCGCCTGGGGTGGAGAGAAAGGGAGTTGTACCATTTCGATTCAGTGGCCGGAAACATCCAAACATGCTTCAGGAATGATACTAGCAAATTTAGAGTGGGAACTTAGAGACTATAATTTTGCAGTTATAAATGAAGATCATAACTTTTCTAGCGAGGAATTTGAAGTAATGAAATATGGAGTATTAGCAAACTGGGGAAATGTTAGCAAGGTGGTATATTATCAAAAAACCCCTGATATGTTATATAATAAGTTATCTGATAAGTTACAAATAGATAAGGAACAACTACCAAAGATGTTAGATAACGTTTTACCTGATATTGAATCCCAGAATAGAGTATTGGGATTTGCTGTTAACTTTCCTACGTCTCACACGGGAAAGAAACTTAAAAAAGACGATTTTTTAGATATATTAAACTCGCAAGACATACTTCATAAAGAAATACATTATTTAGAATTTAAAAAGGATTATACTATCAGTAAAGATGGAAAAGCATTACAGCCTATTATGCGAATTAGAGTTATGACTCAAAGTAAAAATAATATAAATGCTCCACCAACAGTATCAAAAACTTTTACGTTATATGCTTCAAGTAGGAGTAATGATTATGGGTCCTGTAACGTAGTATATTTCGAGAATCCTGACAACATAGGGGATCGCCGATTAAGCAAGTTCAAAATTGTTAACGAATAAAACAATTAAAAGCAGCTTAAGTAAGTAACCGGGCTATATACTATAACAGTATATAGCCTTGGAATTTTTATTAAATATTTAAGGCGTTTGTTAAGTAAGTTTCAAATAATAATTTTTTATCTAAAAATTATAATGCTTTTAGCTTCGCTTTATCAATATTATGCAGCTCATTTTTAGAAACGCCATATATAAAGTAATCAATGATTGTCTGTTGCTGCTGCTAAACTAGTTAGGTGGCCAGAGCTTTTGCCAGAGCTAGGCCTGGGGATCTTGTTTTAGTGTAAACCCTCCTAAATGTGGCAAAGAGTTTTAGATATTTTGGTGTAAGTTTCTTGCAAAAATCATCAATATTAACCTATAATTCCACTATATCCATCTGTATAGCTTCTTGATATTGTTATTTTTGTAAACAATTATTTTATTAAAGAATATACTTGATGGACTTTTTTTATTTATACTAATTTCTTATCCTGAATTAGCGTTTATAGTATTATTAACTTATCAGGACTTATTTAAAGGGGTTTAAAATGGAAAATCTTGAAAATAAAGTAGCAGTTATAACTGGAGCAGCTAGTGGTATTGGATTAGGGATTGCTATAAAATGTGCAAATGAAGGGATGAAGATTGTTCTTGCTGATATTGATGAAATAAATTTACAAAGATCCGCAGATCAAATTCGTAAAAATAACTCCAAATATAATTTTAGTTAATACCAATGTTTCACAGTTAGGAAGTATGGAGCTTCTTGCTAGATCTACATTGAAAGCTTATAACCAGGTAGATTTATTGATTAATAATGCAGGTATTGGCGGGCCATTAGGCCCAATTTGGGAAATTCCAATTGATCAGTTAAAATGGACATTAGATGTAAATTTAATGGGAGTTATTTATGGAATAAAAGTATTTGTCCCTATAATGAAGAAACAAAATACCCCGTGCCATATCGTGAATGTATCATCTCATGCAGGTCTGACCTCAAATGCACATTTTACCCCATATCAAATTTCTAAACATGTAGTAGTAACGATTACTGAATCATTACAGCAGGATTTAATTGCTTATGGATATAATAATATTGCAGCATCAATATTTTTTCCATTCTTTGTACAATCTAATATTGCAAATACAGGGCGTCATCTTGAGCAAAAAGGTACAAGCTTACATATTTCAGAGCAAGCACAGCCATTTTTAAGACAACTTTCTATTTATAATCGTAGAGGCATAACAGCAGAGGATGCTGCTGCTATTTTATTAGATGGAATTAAAAAAAATAGCCCATATATATTTACTAATGAACAAACAAAAGCTGACTTTCAAGCCAGATGCAAAAATATATTGGGATAATAATAAAATGAAAAATATACTAATTAGTGGCGGAAGTAAAGGTGTTGGATTAGCTTTGATTACACCTTTTGCCCAAAAAAATTATAATGTTATTTTATTTATAATAAATCTCAAGCGGCCGTAAATGAGATTCAATCAAAATATAGTAATGTATATGCATTTAAAGTTAATTTTATAAATGGATAAATCAGGAAAAATTATGCTAGATAAACGAATAAACCTTTTATATAAAGATACTTACTATGATATGTTATATGTAAATGAAAATACTGAGTGGGAGGTGCTTTCAGGATGGTCATCGGCTGTAAAAAAGTATACTCATACAAAAGATAAGGGTATGGAAGCTTTATACAATATTTTGAAATCGAAGTTTCCAGGTTGGAAAAATTATAATGAATTATTTACAGCTACAGCCAAGACTAAAGAGTCGCACCCGGATAATGAAAGGATTCACTCTGAGCAAAAGAATATGCATAAAGATTAATTCATAATATTAAATTGCAACTAAACCTGTTAAAGTTGGAAATAAAATATATTAAACATGTCGAATACATATTATATAAAGAGTTGAAATTCTTAATCAAATGACATTGCTATGCGTAAACCCCAGAAAAATTAATAAAGGGGTCTACGGGCAAGATGTTTGCAGATAAAGGTTATATTACTGCTAAGTTATCAGAACAATTACAGCAAGCAAGCGGCCATTTAAAGTGATAGGTTTGGCAAAAGCATAAATAATATTGTTAAAATTATTTATAGCTGCTATTATATGATTAAGTGCGCTTATGTGTTGCCAGGTAATCTATAATAATGGGGATATTAATTTTTAAGAGCAGCACTCATGAAAAAACTAGATACGTCGATACAGTATCTTATTATTTTGGCAATTTTAGCTAATGCTGTTGGATTATTCTTTCCATCTCTTAGAAGTACTTTTACTCCTTATTATGGAAGTATTGCTAAACATATTGTTACTTCAGGCAACTGGAGCGATCTTATGTTACTTAATCAAGATTGGCTGGATAAACCTCATTTACCTTTTTGGCTAACAGCTATTTCGTTTAAAATCTTTGGTATTAACTCTTTCGCTTATATATTTCCCGGATTCTTATTTCATTTAACAGGTTTATATTTTACATATAAAATAGCCCGGTTTTGGTATACTAAAGAAGTTGGTCTTTTAGCCGTTTTATTTACTGCCTCAGCCTTGCATCTGATGTTGTCGTCTATTGATGTAAGAGCTGAAGCATTTATGTTAGGTGAGATAGTCCCGGCATGTTATTTTTGGCTATGTTATGATAAAAATGGTGGTGTTAAATACTTACTAGGTGGAGCGCTCTTTACAGCTTTTGGGTTAATGACTAAAGGCCCATTTGTTTTAATTACCATAATTAGTGGCATTGCTGCATTATGGATATATCGGGGTAGGTGGCGTAATTTTATTAGCTTCAAATGGATTTTTGCACTTATCCTATCCTGTGTATTCATATTACCAGAGTTATGGGCATTATATTTACAATTTGATTTACACCCAAAAAAGGTTATATATGGGCAAACACATGTATCCGGAATAAAATGGTTTTTTTGGGATAGCCAGTTTGGAAGATTTTTAAGTACTGGGCCAATTAAAAATAATCACGCTGATTTTAGCCACTATTTTTTCTTTTTACATACATTGCTATGGGCATATCTGCCTTGGTGGCCGTTATTTATTGTAGCAACGTGGCAATTCATTAAGGATTTTATTCAACGTAAGTCTCAAATTGACGCCCAGATATTTTTATTTGCTTCATTCTTTGTTACTTTTATTTTGTTTAGTGTTTCGGTGTTTCAGGTCGATCATTATACAAATATTTTATTTCCATTTGCGAGTATTATTTGTGCAGCGTGGTTAAATAAAGTTTTTACAAATTGTAAAGTTAATTACCCCCATCCACTGTTTTATGTCGAATGCGTTATAGCTACGATACTATTTTTAGCTATTTTAATACTTGCACCACTGACATTATCTGGCCTGGCGGAAAAAATAATCCTTGGCTTAGACATACTGGTGTGGATAACAATAATTTACTTGCGGAATAAAATCTGGCACTTTAAGATAATTGCATTACCAACATTAGCAATTAGTCTGGTATTTGTATTTCTTATGACGGTAAATGGCACCATGTATTCCAAATATGATGGTGGATATCAGATTGCTAATTACTTAAATGCACAAAAAAATATTTCTGTAGTAAGCTATAATATTGACTCTGCAAATCAGATGGATATGTTGGGATTAAATTTTCATAGTAAAAATTCTTATCAGGAAATAAAAGATTTAAACCGATTAGAACCTAAGCAAAATTATCTAATATACTTAGTGATAGAAGAGAAAGATCTGGCTATGGTCAAAGAAAAATTACCGGGAGTAGTGGTGGAAAAAATATTTAAAGCATGTGCTATTGAAACTTTTATAGCCCACATTTTGCAACCAGGTTCATTGAATAAGAACCTATATACATATGTCTTACTTAAAGTTTAAATTATGTGGCTAACTAGAATATCCCTTAAAAATCCATATTTTGCTACAGTAATAATGCTTGCACTGCTGCTGCTTGGTTTAATAGCAATAAAAAGTATTTCAGTTGAAGAGTTTCCGGATGTAAAATTTCCTGTTGTAGTGGTAACTACTAATTACAAAGGTGCATCTCCAGAGGTTATTGAAACTGATATTTCACGTCCTGTTGAAGAAGCATTAAATTCATTGAGCGGAATTAAAACCATTCGTTCTTATTCTTTTGAGGTGCAATCTGTAGTAGTTGATGAATTTAGCCTGAGTATTTACCCGGAACAAGCATTGCAAGATTCCCGTGATAAAGTTTCAGCCATATCGGCAAATTTCCGTAAAGAAATAGATAACCCAACAATCACTAAAGTAAATATTCGGGATAATCCGATCATGTCCTTAGCTATTGCTTCAGATGAAATGTCATTAAAAGATGTTACGGACTGGATTAACCGGGTAGCTAAAAAGAGACTTCAAACCGTAGCTGGAGTCGGTGATGTAAAATTAATTGGTGCGGTAAACCGCCAGGTAAGAATAAATGTCGAACCATATAAATTACAGTCAATGGGTTTATCCATTAATGATATAGTAAATGCGATAAAGAATGCTAATGACAACTTTGCTGCCGGTGATGTGCGTACTAAAAATTCAAGTATTAGTGTACGCCTAAATGGCAAATTACAAACTACGGCGCAGTTTGCTGATATCGTGATCACCTATAGAAATAGTGTACCAATTAAAATTTCAGATATTGGCAGCGTTGAAGATGGGCAGGAACAATATAACAGCTTAAGCTTAGTTAATGGTAAACGAGCGATAGGGCTTGATATACGACCTGCTGAAAAGGCAAATGTGGTTGATGTATCAGATGGTATATATGAGATGATTAAACAAATCAATCAGATTAAGCCCGCTGGTATTTCTATTTCTGTTACTTATGATCAAACCCAGGCAACACGTACGTCACTAAATAATGTCGAACATACACTGTTTGAAGGCGCGATTCTAACTATTATAATTGTATTTATTTTTCTTAAATCCTGGCGTTCTACAGTGATTACGGGTCTTACTTTACCAATTGCTTTAATTGGTACAATTTTTGCGATTTATGTCTTAGATTTTACGCTAAATATGATGTCTTTAATGGCTTTATCATTATCCGTTGGGCTGTTAATTGATGATGCAATTGTTGTGCGTGAAAATATTGTCCGTCATTTACACATGGGCAAAGATCATTATACAGCTGCATTAGATGGTACCAATGAGATAGGGCCTGCTGTTCTGGCAACTACAATGACAGTAGTGGCTGTATTTTTACCAGTTGGATTTATGAAGGGTATTATTGGTAAATTCTTCTTTCAATTTGGCATAACAGTAACAGTTGCCGTGTTAATTTCCTTGCTGGTTAGTTTTGTATTAGACCCAATGTTATCAAGTATTTGGCATGAACCATTAGATGGTGGTAAATTAAAGCATTCTTTATTAGGGCGTTTTTTAGATAAATTTGAATATGCTTTTGATAAGCTAATCGAATTTTATGAGAAATTTATACATTTATCCTTAATTTATAAAAAAACGACCTTGATAGTTGCTTTTGGTTTATTAATTGGAAGTTTTGCTCTAGTACCTTTTATAGGTGCAGAGTTTATTCCCAAGTCTGACAATGGGAAATTTGATATAAAATTTAAGACTGTGGTTGGATCAAATGTGGACTATACTGCTACAAAAGTTAAGCAGGTAGAAGATATTTTGCAAAAGTCTATTCCTGAGATAAAAAATATTACTGCGGGAATAAATAAAAATTTTGGTGATGGAACTAATAACGCTACTTTAAATATCGATATAGGGCCTAAGACTAAACGGCATAGAAATATAGTGCAGATAATGGAACAAAGCCGTACAGTAGTTACGCAAGTAGGTGGAATAGATGTACAAAACATTATGCCTGTCGGGGGGCCAGGAGGAGATCAAAAGCCAATTAATGTAGATATCAAAGGCGATAATATGTTAGTCTTGAAAAATATTTCAGATATTTTATTAAAAAAAATGCAAAAAATTAAAGGAGTTAAAGATCTGGAAACTACGTACCAGCAGTCAAACCCGGCTTTTGAAGTAAATGTTGATCGTGAAGCTGCAAGTAATTTAGGTATTAGTTTATCAGATGTAGGTAATGCTTTATCAGTCTTATTTGCCGGAAATAAAGTCAGCCAGTGGGAAGACCCGGCAAATGGGCAAAATTACGATGTGATGGTACAAATTCCCGAAGAGTATAGAAATAAAGATGCCCTAAATTTGCTTAAAGTTGCCAGTAATAAACTAGATGGTAATAATTTACCGCAAATGGTTCCTTTATCTGTTATTGCCAGTACCAAAAATGGGATATCACCACGTGAGTTAGATCATGTAAACTTACAGCGTACGGTCACTATTACAGGAAATGTTGATGGCAGTGATAATCAAGCTGTATTTAATAAAATTCAAAAATTACTTGATAATTATAAGCTGCCCACAGGCTATTTAATTGTTCAAAGTGGTGATAAACAGGACATGGAAGAATCATTCATGTATGCAGTAGGATCGTTATTAGTTGGTATAGTATTTATCTATATGATTTTAACTGCTCAATTTAGAAGCTTTATTTTACCAATTGTAATTATGGTAGCCCTGCCGCTATCTTTTGTTGGTGTATTTTTAGCATTATTACTGTTTAAAAGCACCTTAAATATGTTCTCAATAATTGGTATAATAATGCTTATGGGTTTGGCTGCAAAAAATGGGATATTGCTGGTTGATTTTATAAATGTAGAAATGCGGCGCGGAGTACCCAAAACCCAGGCAATAATAAATGCTGGTGTCATTCGCTTGCGGCCAATTATGATGACAAGCATGGCTATGATTTTTGGTATGCTGCCAGTAGCGTTATCTAGCGGCGTTGGTTCAGAAACAAGAAAGCCGATGGCTTATGCCATTATCGGTGGAATGACAACTTCCACATTATTAACATTAATTGTAGTCCCGGTAATATTTTATTATCTGGAAAGTTTTTCATCTTATATTAAGTCTAAACTGGGGTAATTTTGAAAAAAAAGATAATATTTGGTTTGATAGCAATTCTTATTATTGCTATTTTTGCAATGAGAAGTTATAAGACAGAGCATAAAAATATTGTACCAATTAGTGAGGTATTATTAAATAGTGCTGATACAGCAATAGTTAAATCAGGTACCATTGATGATGTTATTGCATTTACTGGCGATCTTTCACCCTTAAACCAATCAGTTATTTCCAGTGAAGTAGATGCAATTGTGAAAAAAGTTTTAGTCCGGGAAGGCCAATTGGTAGCTAAAGGCCAGACATTAGCGATTTTAGATAATACTGATTTATTGCAGGCAGTTAGCCAGCAGCAAGCTGTTTTATCAAGTGCCAGGGCTAAATTTGAACTGGATAAAAATAAATTGGATAAACAAAAAGGCTTATTTGACCAGGGATTTATTTCAAAGTTAGCTTATGATGAGTTAAAGACTAATACCCAATCATCGCAAGAGTTTATTAATCAGCAGCAGGCATCTTTAGAAAGAGCAAAAAAGCAATTATCTGATACAGTAATTAAAGCTCCATTTACCGGTTATATATATCAGAAAAATATCGATGACGGGCAGTTGGCATCTAAAAATGGGAAACTGTTTTCTATAGCTAATTTAGATGTTTTGCAGGTTAAGGCACCAATACCTGGCGATTATATAAACCGTATAAAAGTAGGTCAGATGGCTTCATTTAATGTGGAAACAAAATCAACTATATTCTTTGGTAAAATTACGCGGATTAATCCAGTAGCAGAAATAGGCACAAGATCATACAATATTTATATTGATTTTGATAACAGGAATGCAAAATTAAAAGCAGGACAATTTGTTAAAGGCCGTATAACTTTGTCAACGCTAAGTAACACGCCAATAATAAGTCGTGATGCTATACGGGCTAATGGTGATAATAATTATGTATTAATTCTGGTAAATAATACGATTGTTAAAAAAGCTGTCAAGGTTTTGCTGACTAATAAGCTAACTAATATGGCAGCTATATCAGGAGTAAAACCAAATGATGTGGTACTCATGTCTACAGTTTTAAGCGTTAAAGCGGGTGATCATGCTAAAATTGTTGACTAAATTTATGCCTGAAAGGAATATATATTAATGTTACAGCACATATTTATGGATGTGGACTGGGGCGAAGTAAACCAGGCAATTTTAGATACCTTATTTATGTTAAGTGTCTCTGTATTCTTTAGTGCTTTAATTGGCATTCCTTTAGGTATAGTTTTATATCTAACCGATAAAGGACGCATTTTACAAAATAGAATATTTTATTTAATATTTTCTTTTATAATTAACTTGCTGCGATCTATACCGTTTATTATATTATTAATAATAATGATGCCTTTTACTATAATGCTAGTAGGTACATCATTAGGGGCGAAAGGGGTTATTCCACCACTTATTTTTGGAGCTTTTCCATTTTTTACAAGGCTTGTAGAAAACTCCCTAAAAGAGGTAGACAATGGGGTTTTGGATATGGCAAAAGCGTATGGAGCCACAACCTGGCAAATAATTCGTCATATTTTACTGCCTGAAGTTATGCCTGGAATTATTGCTAGTATTACTGTAACTGCAATTACACTGGTTTCATATACAGCAATGGCTGGAACTGTGGGTGGCGGCGGGCTGGGAGACTTGGCGATTCGTTATGGATATCAGCGCTTTCAAACCAATATAATGGTTTTAACGGTAGTTTTATTAGTTGTCCTGGTACAGTTAATCCAGTTTATTGGAGATAAGATAGTTCGTTTCATGCATAAGAAATAAGGATAATTCCCGGCTTAATGTAAATATATATACCAGAAATATTTTAAACATGCGGGTAAAAATTTAAATCGCAAAAATTTTATTTTTTTATCAAATTGTGTTATACTTATTTCAGGGTTAACTTTAGCCGGGCTAAAGTAGTATTAAGTTCAACTTTTTTAAAAAGGAAAGTATCATGTTGTATTATGTATTAGTATTTTTGGTTGTTGCCTTGATTGCGGGAGCACTTGGTTTTACTGGCATTTCAGCAGCATCTGCTTCAATAGCACAAATAATATTTTATATTTTTATTGCATTGTTTGTAGTTTCTTTAATTATGCACTTAATACGTGGAAAATAATCACTCTTTATTTGTAAAGAAATAATATAAAAACAGCTATCCCCGACAGTGATTGGGGATG
>JAJFBO010000251.1 GCA_020697025.1 Burkholderiales bacterium | reverse complement strand
TGGTAATAATTTATATTTTTGCCGGGTTAAAACCGGTCTATTCTCATTAGTATTTGTTTGGAATAAAGATAATTTTTCAATATTTTGTTCTAAAAATTCAGCCAAAGTTTGTACTTTTCCATTAAAGTCTGTAGCAAATTTTTTCACTTCATCTCTAAACATTAATGTAATAGTATTTTCCAAGCCGATCACTGGAATATTTGCGGCAAATAATGGATTAAATAAACTGCTTAATTTTACTGCATTAATTTTAAATTTATTGATAAAACCACCAGCTATTAAAGATTTACCACTTGCACGCGGATAAATTACATAAGGTGTATAACCTATATTTTTCAGTAACTTAAGTGTTGTAATCAATACTTCGGTATCTAATAAACCAGTAAAAACATCAGCAAAAATAACTACTGGATTATTTGTCATCCGGGTTATTTGTTCCGAATTGGCGTAAATCATGACTCCAATACTATTTAATCTCTTAGTTAGAGGAACTACTGACTTAAATACTGGAATATTCTTTAAACCAATTCCTGGTATTAATTTAAACCTATTGACTAAATTCCAAAGTCTTGGCAATTTAGCCAATATTGGCAATAAGTTCTCAATATAGCCTAAAGCTAATTCACGCACATTACGATTTTTATATTGACTATGATAGCTATCAAGAAATTTAGTCTTCAAATCTGGTATACTTACCTGAGTTGGACACTTACCCGTACAACCTTTACAACCCAGACATCCATTTAATGCAACTAGCGCCATATCAGCAATTTTTTTAGACTGCTTATAATTAGTATCAGGTCTAGAAATTTCACGCAGCCACTCTTTAACCAGCATTGCCCTGCCTTTTGGTGAATGAATGCGGTCTTTGGTTACTTTATATGATGGACACATAACATTGCCGGGTTCCTGATTAAAGCACGCAGCATTTCCATTACACAACATACTGGATGCAAAATCCGTTTGGTTTTGCCTGCTAATTATCTGGTCAAACTGACCACGCATTGGAACTGATTCAATTCTATCTAATTTAATATCTATCTTAGGCGTAGCTAATTTACCGGGATTTAATCGGTTATGGGGATCAAACAAATCTTTAATTTGACATAAAACCGGGTATAAAACCGGTCCGAATACCTCAGGGGCAAATTCGCCACGAAATCCTTTACCATGTTCTCCCCATAAAATACCATTATACTTTTTTAATAAAGTAATAACTTTTTCAGTAATCGGCCTGATCTTTTGCCGATCGCTTATTTGTTGTAAATCCAGAGATGGCCTTACATGAATACACCCTACATCTACATGCCCATACATAGCATATTCTAAATTTTCCTGCTCTAACATTTGCTGTAAATCAGCCACAAAATCAGCTAAATTTTCTGGTGGTACTATAGCATCTTCGACAAAAGCTACTGGTTTACCATGGCCTGGCATCTTGCCAGCTAAACCAACAGCTAATGACCTAATTGTCCATAGGCTGCTAATTTGTTTACTATCTGTAATTACCACATAATTGGCATTACGCTCTTTTAAGTCTAATTCTAACTTAGCAATTGTAGCACTTAACTCGTGGCTATCATCAGCTACAAATTCGACAAAATTAGAAATATAATTTTTGCCTTCTGAGTTTAGCCACTTACTAAAGATTGGCCAATTTGGTAGAGTTTGTGCACTTTTTTGTACCTTTTCATCTACTGCTTCAATAGCTAGAGGTTTAAATTTAATTAAATGTCTGGCATCTCTCAACGCTTCAATAAAACTATTATAGTGAACTATAACTAATGTTTTATATTTTGGAATAGGTAGTAATTTTAATTTTGCCTGGGCAACAATACCAAGTGTACCTTCACTGCCTGCAAATAAAGGAGCTAAATCAATTTTGCCATTTTGTAAACAGCGTTTTAAATTATAGCCGGATAAAGGTCGTTGTAATGGTAAAAAACGTTTATCTATTTCACGCTGAACTGGTATAAGCCAACTTATTAAGCTTTTATATATACCAGTTATTCGATCCTCTGCTATTGTGTTAGGAGTCATAATTTGTGTATCAGAGGATTCTAATGAGTCATTATTAGACATATAGTTATGAATATCAACACTCTCAGTGTCAATTGCATAGCCATCGGCTAAAATTACTTTTAAGCTAATTATGGAATCTATTGTTTTACCATATATCAATGACCCCTTACCTGCAGCATCTGTTGCAATCATGCCGCCAATGGTTGCCCGGTTAGCAGTTGATACATCAGGAGCAAAGAAAAGGCCGTGCGGTTGTAAAAAGCGGTTTAGATCACTTAGAACAACTCCGGGTTCAACGGTTACAGTTCGGTCTTCTACATTAAAGTCAATGATTTTATTCATATAACGACTTAAATCAATAACAATACTATTAGTTAAAGACTGTCCGTTAGTTCCAGTACCTCCACCTCTAGGGGTAAGACACATGCAGGAATAATTTTCCAGGTTGGCTGTTTTAATTAAAATATATAGATCATCAATAGTCTTAGGCTGTGCAACTGCTAGCGGCATTATTTCATAAATGCTATTATCTGTAGCATTAACCAATCTAGTTGAATAGTCAATATGAAAATCACTCATATAACCACTATTAGCTAACTCCAGCTTAAATTTTTTAATCAATATATTTTTATCCATGAGCTTTATTTCCATGTATTTTAAATTAATTGCTAAATGAGCCTTTTGTAATTAGTCCATACTATCGCTTCAGTCAAAAGAATTCTTTTTTCTTGCAATCTAGTAATTTTATAACTCAATATTATATAATTCTAATGAAATTTAAAATAACTAATTATAATTATAAATTTTTTAAATAATAAATTCATCTATTGATTTTAGCAAAGTTTTGCATAAAATCTATCAGTTTATCTACTCCAGCTTCTGGCATT
>JAJFBO010000250.1 GCA_020697025.1 Burkholderiales bacterium | reverse complement strand
CTTTAAAAGGTGACAAAATAACTGAAGAATTTCAGCTTATTGTTGAAAATTATGTCAAAGCTAATTATACCAAATAACCTTCTTATTCTGAAAGAGCTTTACTATGCCTCAACCGAAAGAACTTAAATTATTTGCTTTAGTTATGATAAGTATTACAGCAGTAATGAGTCTAAGCTCTATCGCATATATGGCAACTATTGGGTTACAGAATGTAGCATTTTTTGCTTTTGCTGCTTTACTATTTTTTGTTCCATCAGCTTTAATTTCTGCTGAATTAGGTGGAATGCTCACCAGTAATAATGGCGGAGTGTATACGTGGGTTAGTACTGCTTTTGGTAAAAATAGCGGTTTAATTGCAATCTGGATGGAATGGTTTAATAATGTTATTGCTGCACCAGCAAATATTGCACCAATGGTTGCGACATTTGCCTACGTTGGTTTTCCAACTCTGGCGCATAATGCCACCGCAATGTTTTTCTTATTATTATTAGTAACCTGGGCTATGACTTTTTTTAATTTTTTACCCATTGGCAAGGTAGCAGTCCTCAGTGTAGTTGGAGGTGTATTTGGTATGATATTACCTGGTATTTTATTAATATCGTGTGCCATTTACTGGGTAATAAGCGGTGCGCCGTTGCAAGTAAGTTTTTCTACAACAAGCGACTGGGTGCCGGTTGCATCTTTTGCCACTTTCGCGTTACTAGTGAAAGTTTTAGGTAGTTATTCGGGAATTCAGGCGGTATCTTTTCATACGCGAAATATAAAAAATCCCCGGGTTAACGTCCCGATTTCTATGTTAATTACGGTGATTATAATTTTTTGCGTTACTACACTTGCTTCTGTATCTTTAGCTGCAATAGTGCCTTCAGCAGATAGAAATGCCTTAAATGGTCTGATACAGGCAATTGCGGTGGTTATGCATAGATTAAATCTGGATTGGGTGGCGCAGATTATCAGTTTATTTGTATGTGTTGGCATGTTAGCTGCTGCCAGTATCTGGATTTTAAGTCCGGCGCGTGGGATGCAGGAAGTTGCGATACAGGGGATGGTTCCGAAAATATTTGCTAAAACTAATAAACATGGTATGCCAATTGGCGTTTTATTAATTCAGGCAGTAATTTGCTCCTTACTGGCTACTTTATTTTTATTAATGCCAAGTGTTGAAGCTGCCTTTGCCATGATTATTGCACTAACTAGCCAGTTTACAGTGATGATGTGGATTTTAGTTTTTGTAAGTGCCATCCGCTTGCGTTATGTTGCAAAAGACATGGAACGCCCATTCCGGATTGGTAAAACTGGTAACGGGGCAATGATTTTCTGGGCAACGCTTGGAATTATTGCCTGTAGCTGCGGGTTTTTCTTGGGCTTGTTTCCACCAAAATTTTCTCATGTGCAAAATATAGCAGGTTATGTCAGCTTGATGATTATAGCTGACATAATAATTATTGCTATTCCATTTGCTTATATAAAATATAGAAAATTATTATTTAATCTTAATAATAGGAACTATTAATTTTTTTCTAGTGAAACAAGGTATAAGTATTTCTTAATTAAGTGCTTCACTTACAGCGCATGTAAGCATCAGGCCTTTAATATTATCTTTTAGTTTATACATTTGTGTATCTCGGGTTATATCAAGCTGCCAAGTACTATTTTCTTTAGGAGTAAATATCCATTTATCTGTTAGATTATTATTTTCCTTTCCTCCAATAGATGCCCACTTGCTAGGAGTTTTATAAGGAATAGAAAAAATATAAATGAATTGGCTATTTTGCTTGGAAATCGCCAGGAATTCACCATCATTTCTTAACCCATTACCATTTATAGACAAATATTGCGGTTTATAATTAGTATCACTAAACCATTCGATAGTAGCAGGTTTTTTGCGATTATCATCGATATGGACTTTATAGGTTTCAAGAATAGGTACAAGTAAATTTATAAGTTCTATGTTTTGTTGGTTATTGGAAATAGTGCACTCATACTTTTTTAATTTTTCATCGGACTGTTGTTCTAACATATCGTACACTTCATTACCATTTTGTTTTTTACCTTTATCTTTCCTGGTATAAGGTAAGTAAGGTAAAGGGTTATTATTTTCCTTTTTATGTTCATAAACAGTGCTTTTGTCATCATCATATTTTTCAAAGTCTGCATCACATGATAATCCTATAAATACTGGTTTTGGGTCTTGAGAAGAATGTATCTCAAGATTCCACAATGCATTTTCTGATGAGGTTAAAGTGGCTAATTGACCATCTTTATTTTTAGATGTTGTTACAAGATTCCAGTCATCTTTTGCGTACGGAGAAATGATCCAGGTATCTACTTTCCCGTCTTTTTCTACTAGTTCATTTGTTTTAGGGTTATACCTTATATATGTGGTGATTTTTCCCGTAATCTGATCTTTGGTATAGTTTAAATATGATAGTGAAGGAGAATCATTTATAGTATGAAATATAGCGGGTTTTTGATCTTTTTTGTATGACCACAATAGATTTTGTGTAAGTTCATATCTTTTGTCAGCCCCATATCTTTCAAGAATTGTTTTGAGAGTTTGATTATCCTCTTCATGATTAACACTGCAATGAAGTTTTTTATACTTTGCCTGGGCTTGTATCATACACATATTTAATACAATAGATAATCCTATTAAATAAGCCAATTTATATTTTTTAGGCACGCTACTATTATTTAAAAATTTTTTACATAAGCGTTTTCTCATTTTTTCTTCCATTTAAAATATTAACGGATCAGGGATAGAAATTCGGAGCGTAGTTGGAGAGAGTCCTTATATTCACCTAGCATAATTGATGTGGAAACTATAGAGTTTTGTTTTTCTACACCGCGCATCATCATACATAAATGTTTGGCTTCAATAACTATTGCTACACCTCTGGCGCCGACAATAGAAAATATTTCATC
>JAJFBO010000249.1 GCA_020697025.1 Burkholderiales bacterium | reverse complement strand
TGCACTTTAAAGTCTGGATGAGCAATATTTCTAGCTAACTCAAGTAAATATTCATTTGACTTAAAGGCAAATATATCCATGCGTGGAATTTGACCCAACGGTATACCAAAAGCAGTAACATCAACGTCATGTTGCACCAGGTCATTAGCTACAACAACATCGCCAAAACTTAATTCAGGTTTTAAACTGCCTGCTACACCAACATTTATTACATAATTTGGGGTGAATTTATCAATAATAAACTGGGTATGTAATGCTGCATTTACCTTGCCAATACCACAAAGTATAAAAATTAATTCATGAGTATTATAATTTGCAGTATAAACTGCAAAAGGACCATATTCATTTACATTACAAACTATGCCAAGAGAGGCAATAGTACTTTCTAATTCCTCAAGCATGGCACAAATAATTGCTATTTTCATAATTTGTCTTAATCAGGTTTAACCAAAAATATACCCTACTTTACGTTTGGCAGCATCAAATAAAAGCTCACTGTCACTTACTTCAATATGATCATTTTTATTACACCATAACTCATATTTAGCAGCAGTTTCTGCAACAGTTTTAACATCTGGAAACTGAATCTTTTGCCCGGTTGACATGGCTAATACCTGCGATTTGCAGCTGTTTTCCAGATAATAGTGATACCAAAAAGCCTGGACTAAACTTGAGCCAACAGTAATTAATCCATGATTTTTTAAAATTATAGAATTTTTACCTTCAATATCTTTTATTAATGAGGTTTGCTCGTTATCTGCAATAAACAGCTTTTCAAAATCATGATAACCAATCTTGTTATGGAACATCATCGAAATTTGGTCTAACATCATAAAATTAACGTCCAGATTAGATAATACCGTACCATAAAGTGAATGCGTGTGTAGTATACAATTAATTTCTGGCAAATTTTTATAAATTGCCCGATGTACCGTAGTACCATTTTTATTTATTGCAAAACCAGCCCTGCTTTCTACTACATTACCTTCAAAATCTACTTTTATAAGATTATCCGGGGTTATCTCATCAAACGCTGCTCCAAAAGGCAGAATTAGTAAGGAATCTTCATTAGGAAGTCTTACTGATAGGTGGGTAACAATTAAATCACACCAGTCATAATAATCAAAAATCCGATATAAATAAGCTAACTGTTTTCTTAAGTTTGCTTCATTATTTTCTCTGGATTTTATAATATTTTCTTTAATTTTATTAAAATCTATCTGTGGCATTTTTTTACCTATGTGAATATTAATTATCCTAAATCATTATTTATTAAAACTGCTAATATATTACTAATAGTTTGTTTTAAATCCCGCCTATGAACGACCATGTCTAATGCGCCTTTTTCTAACAAAAATTCTGCACTTTGGAATCTATCGGGCAATTTTTCACGAACCGTTTGTTCAATCACACGAGCTCCTGCAAAACCAATTAATGCTCCAGGTTCAGCAATTACTACGTCTCCCAAAAAAGCAAAACTCGCAGACACTCCTCCCATGGTTGGATATGATAATACCGAAATAAAAGGTAATTTAAGCGTGGTAAGTAAATTTAGGGCTGCACAAGTTTTAGCCATTTGCATTAATGAGCTAACCCCTTCTTGCATCCTGGCCCCCCCGGAGGCAGCAACGCAAATAAATGGGCAGTTATTTTCTACAGCCGCTCTTACTCCTCTAACAAAGCGTTCGCCTACAGCAGCCCCCATAGAACCGCCAATAAAACGAAATTCAAAACTGGCAACAACCACCTTTTGTTCATTTATTAAACCTTGCATAACTATCAATGCTTCATCTTCACCAATTTTTTCACGTGCCTGGGATAAACGATCTGAATATTTTTTAGTATCTTCAAACTTTAATACATCAACTGCATAGACATTAGCCCCAATTTCAACCTGATTATCTGCTTCTAGCAGCATATTGATGCGCTCTCTGGCAGTTAGAGGGTGATGATGATTACATTTAGGACATACCTTTAAATTATTATCTAAATCTGTATGATATAATGTTTCATTACAATTCTCACATTTACGCCACATTCCCTCTGGTACATTCATTTTATTTGACGATGCCTGAACCTTTGGCGGCAGTATTTTACTTAACCAGCTCATTAGCTAACTCCCTTCAAACTCAAAATTACTGACAATATTTATCTCTTTAATAGCAGTAATTTTTAAAGAAAATAATTAATTGATTATTTTATCATATATGCTAGCTGCCAGGAGAGATTCAATTACGCAAATCTTCTGCTAAATTTAGGTGGTGTAAAATATAATATAATTTATCGTTTATTGATAAGTTATTGTGCTTATTTGGTAAATAGCTAGTAAATTCGTACATGGTTTACTTTATTTATCTTCTAGAAAAAGTGATGAATATAATTGGTCCATTTTAGCTTTAACTTGAGGGTCTGGTTCTATAGCCCTTCCCCATTCACGATTTGTCTCGCCAGGTAATTTATTGGTTGCATCAATACCCATCTTACTACCTAATCCAGATACCGGAGAAGCAAAATCCAGATAATCTATTGGTGTATTATCAATCAAAGTCGTATCTCGTGCAGGATCGACCCTGGTGGTGATAGCCCATATAACATCATTCCAGGAGCGTATATCTATATCTGCATCTACAACCACAATGAATTTGGTGTACATAAATTGACGTAGGTAACTCCAAATACCGAACATCACCCGTTTTGCATGTCCAGGATAACGTTTTTGCATTGATACTATTGCCATGCGATAACTACATCCCTCTGGCGGTAAATAAAAATCAACAATTTCTGGAAACTGCTTTTGTAATAAAGGCACGAATACCTCATTTAATGCTACGCCCAAAATCCGGTATGATCACCATAAGGTCCTTCAACTGCTACATCTTCAGGGTAAATAAACCCCTCAAGGACAATTTCAGCATATGCAGGCACCTGTAAATCACTCAATAGGCATTTAGTTAGCTCAGTTCTACTACCCCGGAGCAATCCGGCAAACTGATATTCAGACAGTGAATCTGGAACCGGGGTAACTGCACCTAAAATTGTTGCCGGATCACAACCTAATACTACAGCTACCGGATATGGTTTTGATGGGAACTCCCGGCAGTGTTCGAGATAATCAATAGCTCCTCCCCTATGATGCAGCCAACGCATAATTAATTTGTTCTTACCTATTACCTGCTGTCGGTAAATCCCCAAATTTTGTCTTTTTTTATATGGACCACGGGTAACTACTAAACCCCATGTAATTAATGGAGCAACATCGTTTATATGGCAACGCCAAATTGGCAATTTATGTAAATCAACACTATTTTTATCAATAATTACTTCATGAACTGGAGCTTGTTTAATTATTTTTGGCAACATATTGTACAATTGTTTTACTATTGGTAATTTATCTACAGCATCTTTTAAGCCTTTAGGAGGCTGCGGCTCTTTTAAATCTGCTAAAAAATGCCCTAGTTCGCGTAACTCTTTTAAATTTCTTTTACCCATAG
>JAJFBO010000248.1 GCA_020697025.1 Burkholderiales bacterium | reverse complement strand
GGGCGCCATCTGCTGGAGTAGCAATATAAAAATCAGCTTTTAATCCGGTTTTTTTAAGATAACTGGCGCTGACATTGTTGATAAATTCCTGGGTATTTGCCTGTTTAACCAGGCTAACTGTACATCCCCCAAATCCCGCTCCAGTCATACGTGAACCTATACAGCCAGGTTCCTGCCACGCCGCATTAGCCAGGCTATCTAATTCATGACCGGTAACTGCATAGTTATCGCGTAATGAGATATGCGATTGGTTCATTAACCTGCCAAAGCCAATTAAATCATGGTTTTTTAATAAGTTTGTCGCCTCTAAAGTACGTGTATTTTCCGTTACAACATGTCTGGCACGCAGTTTATGTACATTATTAGTAATTAGATGTTCATATTGAAAGTATTTTTGGTTTTCTAACTGGGCTAAATTCTCTATAGCGAGGCTTTGTTGCAGTTGACGCAGGGCGCTTTGACATTCATATACCCGTTCGTTATAGGTAGAATTAGCTAAACCACGTTGTTTATTAGTATTTCCAATAACAATTATATAATCTTTTAGCTCCAGGGGTACATATTCATAATGTAAAGTATTGCAATTTAGTAATAAGGCCTGATGTTGCTTACCCATCATAGAGGCAAATTGATCCATAATCCCGCAGTTAACACCAATAAAATTATTTTCTACCTGCTGGGCCCATTTAACCAGGGATAAGGGTTGAATATCAAGATTATACATATTATTTAAAATAATTGCCATTAACATTTCGATTGATGCTGAAGATGATAAACCGGCACCATTAGGAATATCACCCCCAATAACAATATTTAATCCATGAGGAAAAGTATAATTATTATCTAAAAATATCTTGCATATACCTTTAGGGTAATTAGCCCATGATTTAGAATCATCTCTAGCTAATTTATTTGTAAGCGAAAATATAACAGTGTTACTTTCACTAAAATTTATTGAATATAAATGTATATCATGATCCTTACGTTTACTAACTAAAGCGTATGTTCCACTATTAAGGGCGCATGGGAGTACGTACCCACCGTTGTAATCAGTATGCTCGCCAATTAAATTAACTCGTCCGGGGGCAAAGAAACTGCGTAATTCATTAATCTCACCAAATAGCTGACGGTGCAATTTAGTCAATTTATCAATCATAAATATTTAATCCTGTGTTAATTGGGTTGATTTTTATCATGATTATACCATTTTTATTAGTCTTATAAACCCGTCATAAGCTGTAATTTAACTAGGTAACTTATTTCTTTACTAAACTGACACTTCTATTTCCTATTCATAATAACACATTTTAATAAATTATAAAATATAAGTTTATGGTATAATAGTAATAAATATATTATAAGCTAAATTTTAAAAAGGAAAAGAAATGAAACCACCACATTACAACTTTAATAAAGTGATTAAAACTTCGCGATTAATCTTTGTACTTTGTGCAGGCATAAGTATAGCTAATGCTACAGAAATTATGCAAACTGGAATTTGCCACTATGCAAGTGAGATAAAAAGCGAAAAAGTTGGAAACCAAGTAATAGTTAAATGGGACCTATTTAAAAATAGTGGAAAAATGCATTTAAATGTTTTTACACGTAAAAGTGATGGTGAAATGCAAGAAGCGTCCTTTAAAAAGTTTTGTACTCGCCCAACAGGTGATAACATTGCGGTTTACAGTATAAGTAATGTTTCTGTTTCATATTTTGTCATACCTCATAAAAAAGCTGGTACAAAAGAAGATGTGCTAAAGGGAAAGACAATTTCACTAGAGATGAAAAATCCAAAAACAGATATATCTCTTGACAAGCAGCCATGGAAAATGTCTCATGGAACTTTTTCTAAATCTAGTCTTATTTGTCAGGTAACTTATCCTGGAGCTGTCCAAGATCCAGACGTTCTATCATTTCATAGATCCAATCCATCTAATCCAGTTTGCTATAGCCCAAGTGCAGCTGCTTCAGATAAAGCTTCAGAAGTAAGAGAAGATGAAGAAGGGAAAAAAGATTAATTACCTGCTTACTCCTGGTGCATTTTAGCACTGGGAGGTCAATCCCCATGGAAGCATCCGCTTAGCTTGCATTTCTGCAAAATTTCCATTATTTGTGAGTGGCTAAATTCTTAGGTATAATATTATCACCTAAAAATTCTACATTATTATGGTTGACTATTTAATAATTTTAGTACTACAATATCCCATGAAATAGAGAAAATAACAAGTATCTATATCATTTATTAAATCAAAATCATTTTAATTTTAGGAGAAAAAAATGACTACACATACTCAACATAATACTACTGGCAAGAATGATAATCATAAATCTTCGCTACATAAATCAACTTCGTCGAAAGATTCTGCAAAACATACTGAAAGCGCTGGGAAAGATGGGAAATCTTCTCATAACAGCTCGCACAAAAATTCTGAGTCCAAGCATCCTAAATAATAATTTTTATGTAAAAAATTAAATTTACTTGTATTAAGCTGGCTTTAAAACCAGCTTAATTTAAAAAAAGCGCCACTAAAATCTATTAGGCCAAATTTTCTCCCATAAGTTTTATATCACTAAAACTGCCTATCCTGCTTGTATACTTTTTAAAAGTAACATACCTATTGTTACACACATATGAAATTGGATAATATTTAAAAATAATTTAATAAATAAAAATGCTGCATCTAATTTTAATGAGCTTTCCGATATAACTTTTTTGCAAAACAATTGACTACAATTGTCGTATATGTTAATATAACAATATATTAATATAATTTATTATGTTAATATGGTTTAATATATTTTTAGCAAGAAAGCATAAAATGAAAACAAAAAATGGATTTAGTTATATTTTAGGAGTTAGCGCATTTGCCGGATTAGTACTAATGACTAATGTTGCCAGGGCTGATGAACCAGTATTAACTGGAAAATGCAC
>JAJFBO010000247.1 GCA_020697025.1 Burkholderiales bacterium | reverse complement strand
ATTAGTAGCATTATCAATTACTGTAAATGGCAGCATTACTCCTTGTTTATGTAAACCTAATCGTCTTTCAATTTCTGCTGCCATATTAGTAGGGGAAGGCACACTTGCATACCAAATATTCCATAATTCCCCATCACTGGCAGCCTCAATTAATGCCTGACAATGTTTGGCAGATAAAGGGACTAAAGATGCATGTCTTGAACGTAAAACAATTGGTGTTAATAAATCCATAATCTTTTGATCCTGTAAATTTTATTTGATTAAGCAGTAATATAACATAAAATTCGTGATGATTATTCAGTTGTTTAAGACCTATGAACAAGTAGAAGTAGATTATTTTAATCTGGCAAGCTAAATTAGTGAATAGTAAAAATTATTTTTAATATATTTATCCAATTTGTATGATCAAAATCTTTTAATATTTCCTTTATAGCATGCCACAGTAAATTACCTAGAGCAAATAAAAAACCGCCATAAAATATCATTTTACTTTTTCTACTGCTTAAATTAAAAAATATTTTCATATTTAAATATCCGGAAATAGCGGTGGCTATTATTACTACGAGTAGCAAAATATAATGGAAATGGAGATTTTGCATTAAAAGCATGAAAAATGCTAAAATTTGAATTATTAATGAAGGAATAAGACGTTTACTAGCTGCTTCAAGATGATTTGCACCAGTTAAGGTATAAAGTGCTGTAATTATTAAACCTGCTCCACCAACCTCACTACCACAAATACCTGCAAAAATAGGAAGAAATACTAGAAAGAAATTTTTATGTTTTTGTCCACTTGGTTTAAAAATGATAAATAGGAATAATGCAACCAAAATAACTGAAATAAACAGCATTAATCCCGCATCATTTAATTTTGACAGCAGGGGAACGCAAATAACAATACTAGCGCACGAAACCAGAGTAATATACAAATCCTGGCGGTTAAAAACGGGAACTTTTTTTTCTTTATGCGTAGCAATGAAACTGAAGAAAACAAAGACTACTGCACTTATCCTGACCATAATAAGTACATCTTTTATATTAAAGCCAAGTATTAATAATGAGGGCATTAGAAATATTCCATTACCGCCGCTAACTGCAATTAAACCAGATGCCAAAGTTACAAAAAATACCAAAAAAATGCTCATTACATACCTAATTTTATTATTTTAGTTACACTATTTTGTTATAAATCTATGCTTGAACCACTGCTGCTGACATGTTTTATAACCAGTAATGTTAGCATATTAAATTCTTGGTTTTTACCCAAATATTTGGGTTTAATAATTTTTATATAATTTACTTACTAATTTCGGAAACAAAGTTGTCTAACTAATATTGTATAATTATTAAATATAAAACAGTAAATGTTATAATTTAAATAATAGAATAAATTTTTAGAAGGATGATAATATAGGTAATTAATATTTTAGATTAATAAAAGCAGAAAAGTGAATAATAATTTGTGGTTTTCGAGAAACTGCAAATTCCTATCCAAATTTTCTTATGCCTGATATATCAAAGAATATTGCTATAGTATATAATATACTATTTACCTGTATAATTAAGATGGAAGATATACAAATATTTGCGCCTACTAATAAGCGTATATACATACCTATTGCTTGTTCAAAAATCTCTGCAGGATTTCCAAGCCCGGCAGCTGCATATGAAGAAGCTGACTTAGATATTAATGATATTTTAATTACTAACCCTATAGCTACCTTTTACGTTAGGGTAAAGGGCACCTCAATGATTGATGCAAATATACACGAAGGTGATATCCTTGTTGTAGACCGTTCAGTCCAGCCAATTCATGGGAAAATTGTAATTGCTGTTCTAAATGGAGAGTTTACAGTCAAAACTCTTTATAAACTAAATGGCATTATAAAATTAGTACAGGCTAACCCTGAATTTGAAGAAATTATCTTAAAAGATCAGCAGGAGCTAGATATCTGGGGTGTAGTGGTATATACAATTCATAAAAATTAAAGAAGTTATGATGGTTACTTGAATTGACTGTAATAATTTTTATGTTTCCTACTAAATAATATATTTAGCCTGGAATCTTTTATCTTATTTTCTGCAACGGCTGTTCATTTTAGTTGCTAGCTAAATTTACAAATAATAAGTTATATTTGGGCCAGTGAGAACAGAGCTTAAGGTTATGCTTTCTGCGGGTCTTACAATGCCAACAACATGTTTTTAATTCATGGCATTATGTTTTAAAAAGCTCTGACCGTCATCGATAGCTTATTACTGGGGTAAGCTCCAGTTCCTTATTTTTTATGATTGAATAAAGCCTCATACGGAAATTCCGTAAGAAAATTTTTTCTTAATAAGTTACAATCACCCTATAAACTTAAAAATAATTAATATGACATATATACATGGTTTATGCCTTGAAGTTAATACCTTAAAAATTTTATTATCTTCTACGCTTAATCTTTTTTGCTGTGGTAATTATTTTTTCTAGTATGGCGAATTAATATAGATGATCTTAAGGAAATTAAAATGAAAACACATGAATTAAATTATTTATCAAAATTACTTTTTGCATTGGCTGTATTTGCAGGTACAGTTCAAGCCAAAGAACTCCACGAACAAATAACTTGTCATGCTACAGGGGTAACACTACTTAATAATGAAGGAAAACAACGTGAGAACGCAGAATTTTTCTTTAGAGTAACCATATATGGTACACCGGAAGCTCCAAGGATATTTACATCTTTAAATTCTGGTAAAGATCAGCTCCAATATACAGCAACTACAGATGATCCATATTTTGATAAAGCTAATACTGCAATGTACTTTGGGCCTATGGTTGATGAGTTTATAATGTTTTATGAATCAAAGGATAATGGTGAGCACTTTTTATTGGTGGATAAGAATAAAGCTTCAGTAAGCTGTAAACCTGTAAAGCCATACGTGCCTCTCACTTAAAAGTACGGTTTTTTTTGGTTCTGTCGCAAAGTTGTCTTTACCAATTTTTATAAGAGCCTGTCCATATTTTTGTGTAAATCCAAATTTTATACCTTACCAAATTTAATTGATAATTGACTAAGTCCGGTATGCCAGTCCCAGATTGGCATAGTCTTTTCGTTGAATATTTAAAATTAGATTCGCTTACGCCTATAGATTTTGCTATTTGCTTTTGTGAAATATTTTGCAAGCAGATGTAGTATCGTTGCTTCTGAGTGAGGTGTTTAGACATTATATATCCTTATAGTAGTGAACAGGATTATAAACTAAATGCTTTACTCTCTCATTGAATTGCTCTTATATAATTTAAATTAAAACTGTCTGATGTTAATACTTACATTTCCTTTCATAATAGAATCCAATATAGGATCTGGAGCTTTATAATATATTGTTATATGGTAAAATGGATAATTGTACTTATATCAATTGCTGAAATGAAAAATTTTTAATAAGGAATTTATCATGCGAATTGCTGTATCTGGCACCCACTTTACTGGTAAAAGCACACTAATTGAAGGTTTTATTAAAAACCATCCTGATTATAAATTTGAGATTGAGCCATATTATAAATTACAAGATGAGGGGGTGATGGAGTTATCATTAGAACCTAGTCTTGACAGCTTTAAAGAACAAATTGATTATAGTATACATCAATTAAATGAGTATGCGAATGAGCCTAATATTATTT
>JAJFBO010000246.1 GCA_020697025.1 Burkholderiales bacterium | reverse complement strand
AGAGTATAATGTTATGTTTATCTACGATTTGTTTTACCTGAAGAAAATGTATCTCCAGATCATTATCTGTAATTGATTGTTGATTTAAGCAAATACACTCATTGATAGTCTTGATATGAGGGCTGCTAAATTTACCAACTCTATATCCGGCATAATATAATCCAGTTTCAATAAATGCTGCTGTCGAACCTTTACCATTACTGCCAGTAATATGAATAACTTTATATTTGTTCTGGGGATTGCCTAACAATGTTAAGACTTCTTGTATGCGAATAATCCCGGGGGTCACTTTAACGTTCCCCGGGTTATTTAGTACTTCAAATATGCTGTTAGCTAACACGCATTAACCTATAATGTGTTTAATAATACTAAAGTTCCAAAAATTTAGTTAACTATTCCTCGAAATCCGGGCAGCTACAAATGAAATTCCTGTCGCCATGTGCATCATCAATCCGGTTTACACTGGGGAAAATTTTGGATTTCTTTAAATAATCCAGCGGAAAAAATGCCTGTTCTATTGAATATGGTTTATCCCATGCCATAATATCTGCCAGCGTATGAGGTGCATTTTTTAATGGATTGTTCAATTTATCCATACTACCGGCTTTAACCGCCTCGATCTCCTCATGAATTTGTAGCATTGCAGCAATAAATCTATCTAGTTCATCCAGGGATTCGCTTTCAGTTGGCTCAACCATTAACGTACCAGGTACTGGAAACGACATTGTAGGTGAATGAAAGCCATAATCCATTAAGCGCTTGGCAATATCAACTTCTGTAATTCCAGACTGGGCTTTAAGTGGTCGTAAATCTAAAATACATTCATGGGCAACTGTACCATTTTCTGCGGTATATAGTATCGGATAAGCATGCTTTAATTTGTGCGCAATATAGTTAGCATTTAAAATTGCAACTTTAGTAGAAAGTCTTAAACCAGCCTCGCCAAGCATAGTAATATACATCCAGGAAATAGCTAAAATAGAAGTACTCCCATATGGGCTTGCAGATACTGCATGAGTTAGAAAATCCCTGGAAAAAACTTCTGTTTTAGTTGTACAGTTTTTTGAATATACATGGTCAGGTAGAAATTCGGCCAGATGTGATTTTACGCCAATTGGCCCCATACCAGGACCGCCGCCGCCATGTGGGATAGCAAATGTTTTATGTAAATTAATATGCGAAACGTCAGCTCCCAGGTCTGCTGGCTTTACCAACCCAACTAATGCATTTAAATTAGCCCCATCCATATATACTTGTCCGCCATTATCATGAATAATTTTACAAATTTGCTGAATACCAGCTTCAAACACACCATGAGTTGAGGGGTAAGTAATCATTAAACAAGATAAATCTTCCTTATGCTCATCTGCTTTAATTTGCAAGTCTCTAATGTCTACATTGCCACTATTATCACAATTTACAATAACTACTTTCATATCCATCATTTGCGCAGTTGCCGGATTAGTGCCATGTGCTGATTTTGGAATCAGACAAATATTACGTGTTGCTTCCCCAATACTTGCCTGGTAGCGCCTGATTGCCAATAAACCGGCATATTCACCTTGTGCACCCGAATTAGGTTGTAAAGATATGTCTGCAAAACCGGTGATATCTTTTAAATGTTGTTTAAAACTATCAATAAACTGTAAATATCCAGCTGCACTATCTTGTGGAGCAAATGGGTGAATATTAGCAAGTAATGGCCATGACACAGGTTCCAGTTCGCTTGCAGCGTTAAGTTTCATCGTGCAAGAACCAAGGGGGATCATTGAATGTACCAAAGAAATATCTTTATTCTCCAATAATTTTAAATAACGCATCATTTTAGTTTCACTATGGTATTCATTAAATACCGGATGAGTTAAAATCTTGTCTTTACGAAATAAATCAGTATACTTAGCCATAACATGTGTGGCAATTAATTTACTTAAACTAACTTCATGCCCGCCTATTGTATTAACAATATTTCGTATGTCATTAATATCTGTCATTTCACCTAAAGAAATACTTAATTTATCGATGGCAATGCGTACCAGATAACCTGCATCCTTAAGCCTGTGATACATCTGGTATACATTATCGCCTACAACACTAACAGTATCAAATATTAACCCGTTATGCACTAATTTTAAGCCTAATTTAACTAAATTATTGGATAATATTAAAGCTAATTCATGAATTTTAACAGCAATTTCTTTTAAGCCCGCAGCACCATGATATACTGCATAAAACCCTGCCATATTTGCTAATAAAACCTGCGAAGTACAGATATTGGAAGTAGCTTTTTCTCGTCGGATATGCTGTTCTCTAGTTTGGAGGGCCATCCTTAATGCACGGTTTCCCCGACTATCAACTGAAACGCCAATGATCCGCCCTGGTATATTACGCTTATATTCATCTTTTGTAGCCAGATATGCAGCTGAAGGACCACCATAACCTAGTGGGATACCAAAGCGCTGGGTACTGCCAACAGCAATATCGGCGCCTTGAGTCTGGGGAGATTTAAATAACACAAGACTTAATATGTCACAGCCCATTATCACAATCAAATTAGGCGCTACAGCTTTTAAATTAGTAATTAACTGGCTGTAATCTTGTACTTGTCCATACACATCAGGATTTTGAATATATACTGCAAAATATTTATCAGCTTCACACATGGTAATATCACCAGTTATAACCTCTACTCCTGCATATTCTGCTCTGGTTTTAATAACCTCCAGGACCTGTGGATAGATATTTTTTTCTACAAAAAATTTATTACCAGATTTATCATCAAGACGATATGCCATAAGCATAGCCTCGGCTGCTGCTGTTGCTTCATCAAGTAATGAGGCATTGGCTAATGCAAATCCAGTTAAATCCATAATCATTTGCTGAAAATTGAGTAATGCTTCTAAACGACCTTGTGCAATCTCCGCCTGATACGGCGTATAGGCAGTATACCAGCCTGGGTTTTCAAAAACAT
>JAJFBO010000019.1 GCA_020697025.1 Burkholderiales bacterium | reverse complement strand
GTTACTACCCATGGAGATTCTTTTGGGTCTAAATCATGATCTGCACCATGACCATGGTTATGTTCCTTACTAATATGCCTAAACCGCTCTTCTCCATGAAAAGTCATAAAAATAAGACGGAAGCTATAAATAGCAGTAACAACAACTGAAGCATATACTGTAAATACGGCAAAGCCGCCTCCAGGCAAACCTAATTTATATACTAGCTGTGCTGATTCCAAAATCATATCTTTAGAAAAAAATCCCGCAAATGGTGGGATACCAGCTAATGCAAGACTACCAATTAACATGGTTATATACGTAATTGGCATATACTTAGCTAACCCACCCATTTTACGCATATCCTGCTCATGATGCATTGCAATAATTACTGAGCCGGCTGCAAGGAACAACAAGCCTTTAAAAAAAGCATGCGTCATTAGGTGAAATATTGCAACTGAATATGCGCCACATCCTAAAGCAACCGCCATATAACCTAGTTGCGATAAAGTTGAATAGGCTACAACTCTCTTAATATCATTTTGTATAATACCTAAAATACCTAAAAATAAGCAGTTAATCCCACCAGCATAAATAATTACGATAGTGCAGTATGCGACATATTATAAATTGGCGATAATCTGGCTACCATAAAAATTCCGGCAGTAACCATTGTAGCTGCATGGATTAATGCTGAAATTGGCGTCGGACCTTCCATAGAATCTGGCAGCCAAACATGTAGAGGAAATTGAGCAGATTTACCCATTGCTCCTACAAATAATAACAAACAAATTACCGTAATTAAATTCCATGAAGTAACTGGCAAATTAAATGATATCAAATTATGCATACTGGAAAATACAGAACTATAATGTAGTGTTCCAGTATAAGCTAAAATAAGGCCTATACCTAATAAAAAACCAAAATCCCCAATCCGGTTAATTAAAAAAGCTTTTAGATTAGCAAATACTGCTGACTCACGCTTAATATAAAATCCAATTAATAAATATGAAACCAGACCCACACCTTCCCAACCAAAAAATAGCTGGACAAAGTTATTGGATAGTACCAACATCAACATCATAAAAGTAAATAGTGAAATATAACTAAAAAATCGTTGGTAACCTTCTTCTTCGGCCATATAACCAATTGTATAAATATGTACCATCAGGGATACGCTGGTGACTACAACTAACATAATACTGCTTAACTTATCAACAAGCAATCCAATTGAAAAAGACTGGCTACCAACCGATAACCAGTTATAAAGTATTCCATCAAAATATAAACCTTGAAGTTGTACTTTATAAAGTACTATATATGAACCAATAGTAGATATTAAAACTCCTAGAATTGCAAGACTATGACTTACTTTTTTACCAATTGCCCAACCAAAAAAACCTACAATTGCAGAGGAAATCAATGGCGACAAAATTATTGCTAAATATAAAAACATATTATCTACTATCATAGTTTCTTTCTTTCTCAGGTTATTTCAATATCAAAACATTTATTCTTTAAGTTTGGTCATATCTTCTACATTAACCCCCCGCATATTGCGAAAAAGAAGTATTAATATAGCAAGCCCAATTGAGGATTCTGCTGCTGCTACCGTTAAAGTAAAAAATACAAAAATTTGTCCGTTTATATTATGTAAAAAACTGGAGAAGGTTACAAAATTAAAATTAACCGCTAATAACATTAATTCAATTGCCATTAAAACTACAATTATATTTTTACGGTTTAAAAAAATTCCCATTATTGAAATTGCAAATAAGATTGCCGATAAAATTAAAAAATGATTCATGCCAATCATATCTATTCTCCTTCTATTTCTGGTTTTTCAGCTTGCATTTTAACCATTTCAATACGTCCAAGGCTAGATACTGCAACTTGTTTTGAAATATCTTGATATTTAGCATTTTTTTCTGATGATCTAAGGGTAAGCGCTACCGCTACAACTAAACCTAATAACAATATGAGTGAGGCCAGCTCTACCGGATAAGAATACTGTGTATATAATACCCAGCCAATTTGATTAGAGTTAGATAAAGTCGCATCTGTTTGTGACATTTTATACACCACAACCGGTTTTGTAACTAAAACCATTATCATTTCAACCAATATTACCAAGCCTAAGCATATTGCCAGTGGTAAATTTTTCCAAAAACCTTTCCGCATCGTCTCTATATCAATATCAAGCATCATAACTACAAATAAAAATAACACCATTACCGCCCCAACATACACCAGGATTAATGTAAGAGCCAAAAACTCGACATTTAACATAATCCATAAACATGATGAAGTAACAAAGGCCAAAACTAAAAATAGCACCGACTGAACTGGATTTTTAGCTAAAACAACCTGTAATGCCGAAAGAACTAAAACTATAGAAAAAGCATAGAAAAACACTGTTTGCAACATATATTACTTTCTTTTAAAATCTAGCGGTACTTTTTATCCATTTCCCTCGTTTTGGTAATTATTGGTTCATATTTATCCCCAATAGCCAATAGCATTTCTTTGGTATAAAACAAATCACTGCGTTTTTCGCCATGATATTCTAAAATCGGAATTTCAACAATTGCATCTACTGGACAGGCCTCTTCACAAAAACCACAGAAAATACACTTGGTATATTCAATATCATAACGCGTAGTACGCCTGGTATGATCTTCCTCACGTTCATGGACATCAATAGTAATTGCTAAAGCCGGGCATACTGCCTCACATAATTTACAACCAATACAACGCTCTTCTCCATTTGGATAACGGCGTAGCGCATGCAGCCCCCTAAATCTAGGGGATAATGGAGTCTTCTCTTCTGGATACTGCACAGTCACTTTACGAGAGAAAAAAGCACGTAAAGTAACACCCATGCCTTTTAAGAGCTCAAGTAGTAGATAAGTTTTAAGAAATCTTTTAATCATTTCTATATATTTCCAAACAATTTATAAATATTATGTTACTGCCTGTATATTAGCAGTAGCATACCGACTAAGGATATACCTGATACCAGCATTTTTAAACACAATTAATGCCAGATAGAAAGTGGTGAAACCATCCATGCCCCAAGCACAAAAATCCAAACTAATGTAATGGGTAAAAATACTTTCCACCCTAAACGCATGATCTGGTCATAACGATAGCGTGGAAATGTTGCTCTATACCAAATAAAACCAAAAAGCAGAAAACAGACTTTTAACACTAAATAAGCCATGTTAGCTGTGCCGATAATTCCCCAGGAGGCAGGAAATGGCGATAACCACCCGCCTAAAAACATTAATGCCGTAAGTGTTGAGACCAATACCATATTCACATATTCAGCTAACATAAATAATGCAAATGTTGTTCCTGAATATTCGACAAAGAAACCAGCTACAATTTCTGATTCACCTTCACAGACATCAAATGGAGCACGGTTTGTTTCGGCAACCCCGGAAATCAGATATACTAAAAAGAAGGGAAATAATGGAATAAAATTCCATGACAAAATGCTGCCGCCTAACATACCGACTGATTGATATTTAACAATGTCGATTAAATTTAATGTGCCAGAAACCATTAATACTCCAACAAGAGCAAACCCCATAGCTAGTTCATAAGAAATCATTTGTGCAGTTGCTCTAACTCCTCCTAAAAAAGAATATTTGGAATTTCCTGCCCACCCGGCAAGAACTATGCCATATACTCCAAGTGAAGAAATTGCAACTACATATAGTAAACTTGCATTTACATTTGTAAATACTAAAGTAGGAGATAAAGGCACAACAGCCCAGGTAACTAGTGCACAAATTAAAATAATCATGGGCGATATGGTAAATATTTTACTACTTGCTTTTGTTGGGACCAATAACTCTTTGAATATAAATTTAAGCAAATCAGCAAAAGGTTGTAACAAGCCTTTAGGTCCTACCCGGTTTGCGCCAAGCCTGGCATGCATATACCCTAAAACTTTACGCTCAGCCAAAGTAACATACGCTACAAAAATTGTTAGCGGTACTACAAGGGCAATAACGCAAATTAGCTTCCAGACAAAAAAGCCCAAGTTTATTCCTAAAAGATTCTGCAAGGTTTCCATAATTTTTATACCTAAAATATTATTTTTAGAACATTTACACGTTTTAGCCACCTGTAAAGCATTAACTGCATACTATGCAAATTTCCAATGACTTATTTATGCATTAACTTTAATTTCATCAAAACGCCCTGCCATTGCTGCAACTTTTGCAGATACTAAAATTACGCTTTCTGGCAATTTATCGCAAAGAGTTGCCTCAGGCAACTCTTTATTTACATTTAGTTGCTCTAAATTAATTTTTTCACCAGCTCTAAGTTTTAGTTTTATAGCCAACTTAGGGTTGAGCATTAAATTTGGCAATTTTGCATATACTGTTTGCTGTAAAGAATATGCTCTGCGTGTAATACTATCGCCATAGTAAATTCTTTGAATTCCAAAACGTACCAGACTATCTATTTCAGGTTTTGTTACACTAAAAGTATGAGTAAGTATTTGCAATTCTAATAGCTTAGGATTATTTAACTCTACTAACTCAGAACGTACCTCTTCGATATTATTATAATCAAAACCAGCCAGGTTTAAATTATTAGCTAAAACCCGTAAGACTTTCCACCCTGGTTTAGAATCACCTAATGGTCTGGTTACGCCATTAAATTTTTGCCAGCGCCCTTCCATGTTTATATATGAACCTGCAGTTTCAGTAAATGGTGTAATAGGTAAAATCACATCAGCATAATTTTTCATTTCTTCACTAATGAAAGGACTTAAAACCACTACTGTATCTGCTTTTTTTAAAGCAGCCAGGGCCTGCATAGAATTATAAGCATCATATTCTAATTCTGTATTTAGCAAAACATAGGCTCGTCTGGGCTCTTGCAACATCTGCATTGCATTTAAGCCCAACTTACTATCAAGTTTATAAGGTACAAAATTAACTAAACTGGCGCCAACTTCATTGGCCAGATCAGCAAATTGCCCGAATCTTGCTTTAGTTATTTTAGCAATAGCATCAGCTAATACTAATACTTTTGAATAATCTGGTAATGATTTAGCTATATTTCCTAAAACTATATAACCATCGCCTTTTGCTAAACTACCTGCAATATTACTTGCTTCATCTGAGATCTGTACAGTATCTAAATTAAGACTTGGTAAATTAACTCCAGCTGCTTTTGCTACTTGTGCCAAGGTATAGACTATTTCACGCGGATCAACTACCAGCTGATTTTTTACATCACAAAGCAAATCTTCTTTTAATACATTAATAACATTTAATTCAATGTTTTTTTTAACTCCAGTACGGATTTTACTAGCAATTAGTGGCTGCTCTTCGCGTAATAAGCTTCCTATTAATAAAATTGATTTACTATTAACCAAATCAGCAACTTTCCCCCCCAGGGATAGCGTCCCTGAGATTTTACCATCTAAGCTAAAATCAGACTGCGCTAGACGAGAATCCAGGTTAACTACATCGATGCTTCGCATTAATTTTTGCAATAAGTATAATTCTTCCGTAGTAGAAATATTGCTTGCCAGCACTCCAATTGAATCACTCCCATGATCTTCTTTAACGCCATTAATACTTTTTGCGGCATACAAAATGGCTGTTTCCCAATCAGTATTTATCCATTTGCCATCTTGTTTAATCATAGGTGTTGTATTACGTTCATCATGGTATAAGCCTTCATAGCTAAACCGGTCCCGATCAGATATCCAGCATTCATTAATTTCTTCATTCTCGAGCGGCAGTACACGTGCTACTTTATGATATTTGTCAACCTGCACAATAATATTGCTGCCTAAGCCATCATGTGGTGCTATTGATTTACGTCTGGATAATTCCCAGTTTCGATATTTATTTTTAAATGGTTTTGAAAGTAGTGCCCCTACCGGGCATACATCAATAATATTCCCTGATAATTCGCTATTAACTGTTTTACCAATGAATGGCATAACCTCTACATGATTATTACGATAAGACATGCCTAATTCTTGGAATCCAGCAATTTCTTCTGTAAAACGTACACAACGTGAGCAATGAATACACCTGGTCATCTCAGTTGAAACCAGGCTGCCTAAATCCTTATTGGTCACTGCCCGTTTTTCTTCTTCAAAGCGCGATTTTGATCTTCCGTAACCAATTGCTAAATCTTGTAATTGACACTCACCGCCTTGATCACATATTGGGCAATCCAGTGGATGGTTAATAAGTAAAAACTCCATAACGCCTTTTTGCGCTTCAACTGCCAACTTGGAGCAAGTTTTTATCTTCATGCCCTCAGTAACTGGCGTTGCACAAGCGGGCATTGGTTTTGGTGCTTTTTCTACTTCTACCAAACACATACGGCAGTTTGCAGCTATAGATAATTTTTTGTGATAACAAAAATGAGGAATATATCTTCCTTCTTTTAATGCAACTTCCAATATGTTAGAACCAGCTGGCGCCGATACTTGTTTACCATCTAACTCAAATTCAATCATTTTTTTTATCCATTTTTAACACCATTTGTGTGAGACCATACATTTTTTATGCTCTATATGATACTCAAATTCATCCCGGAAATGTTTAATAAAACTTCTCACCGGAAACACTGCAGCATCGGCCAACGCACATATTGTACGCCCAGCCATCTGGTTGCCAATACTATCTAATAATTCTAAATCATTAATCCTGCCTTCACCATTTTCTATGCGGTGAATAATCTCGTATAACCACCCAGTACCTTCACGACATGGAGTACATTGGCCGCATGATTCTTCATGATAAAAATAAGCAAGACGTTCTAAGGCCTTTACCATGCATACATCTTCATTCATAATAATAACGCCACCAGAGCCAAGCATTGAACCAGCTTTAGCAATCGAATCAAAATCCATATTACATTCCAACATTATACTCGCTGGTAATAATGGAGCTGACGACCCACCAGGAATAACTGCTTTTAATTTCTTGCCATCCCGCATTCCGCCCGCCATCTCTAAAAGCTTGGTAAAGGGTGTGCCTAAAGGAATTTCATAATTCCCAGGACGATTTACATGCCCTGAAACTGAAAATAATTTTGTTCCTCCACCATTGGGCACTCCTTTGTCCTGAAAGACCTGGGCCCCATCACGCAAAATAAATGGAACTGATGCTAATGACTCGGTATTATTAATCGTAGTAGGGCGTCCATATAACCCATAACTTGCTGGAAATGGCGGCTTAAACCTAGGTTGTCCCTTTTTACCTTCCAGGGAATCGAGTAAGGCAGTCTCTTCACCACAAATATATGCGCCATAACCATGATGCGCATAAAGTTCAAAATCAAAACCAGACCCTTGTATATCCTTGCCTAAAAATCCGGCTTCCCTGGCTTCAGACAATGCCGCCTCAAAGCGTTCATATATTTCAAAAATTTCACCATGAATATAATTATATCCGACACTTGCACTAATTGAATAACCAGCAATAATCATTCCTTCAATTAATGAATGAGGATTAAAGGCCATTATATCCCTATCTTTAAACGTACCTGGCTCGCCTTCATCACTATTACAAACAATATATTTTTGCCCCTCTAGAGTACGCGGCATAAAACTCCACTTTAAGCCAGTAGGAAATCCAGCTCCTCCACGGCCACGTAAGCCTGATGTTTTCATATCCGCGATAATGGATTCTTGCGTAATCTTTTCATTTAATATTTTTTTTAAAGCTGTATATCCACCGCGATTTAAATAACTATCAAGCGTCCAGCAATCTGGATTTTTAGTATCAACGTTCTCAAAAATTACTCCACTTTGATATATTGCCATTTATTGCAACTCCGCTAACTTTTTCTCTATTGCTTCAGTTGTCATAAAGCTACACATCTTATGATTATTCACCAAAATAACTGGAGCATCGCCACAAGCACCCATACATTCACCCTCTTTTAGAGTATACATACCATCTGCTGTTGTCTCATTAAACCCAACTCCCAAGCGCTCCTTTAAATATAACGCAGCATCTACGCCTCCAGACAAAGCACAAGGCAAGTTAGTACATACAGTAAGTTTATATTTACCTACTGGCTTTAAATTATACATTCCATAAAATGTAGCTACCTCTAAAGCTTGTACTGGTGGGATTTTTAAATAATCAGCAACGTAGCCGACTAATTCATGCGATAACCAGCCTTTTTCACTCTGAGCTATTCTTAATGCTGACATTATAGCGCTTCTTTGCCTATTATCGGGATATTTAGCCAGCTCAATATCTATTTTCTCTAATGCTTCATTTGATAGCATAATAACCTCTTAAAATACTCAGTAATTACTACTAGCTGTAGTATTATCTATCTACTTCACCAAATACAATATCTTGTGTTCCTAAAATTGCTACCACATCAGCAATCATATGACCGCGGCTCATTTCATCTAATGCAGATAAATGTGCAAAACCCGGAGCCCTAACTTTTAACCGATAAGGTTTATTACCCCCATCAGTTATCAAATAGACGCCAAACTCGCCTTTAGGATGCTCGACCGCCTGGTATACCTCTCCGGCAGCAACATGCATTCCTTCAGTAAAGAATTTAAAATGATGGATCATTTCTTCCATACCATGCTTCATTTTCTCCCGTGAGGGAGGCGCTACTTTATAATTATCAATAATAACCGGTCCCGGATTTTCTTTTAACCATTTTACACATTGTTTTATAATTTTATTAGATTCACGAAACTCTGCCATACGCACTAAGTAACGATCATAACAGTCACCATTTTTACCTACTGGAATATCAAAATCCATTGCAGCATATACTTCATAAGGCTGTTTCTTGCGTAAATCCCACGCTATTCCTGAACCACGTAACATAGGACCGGTAAACCCAAGGTTTAGCGCTCTCTCCGGGCTAACTACACCAATCCCTACAGTCCTTTGTTTCCAAATACGATTATCTGTCAATAAGGTTTCATAATCATCGACACATTTGTCAAACCGTCTTGTAAAATCATCAATAAAGTCTAATAAGCCGCCTTGGCGGTTAGTATTTAATCTATCTAATTGTTTTTTAGTCTTAATTTTGGATTCCGTATATTTTGGCATGCTATCCGGTAAATCACGGTATACCCCGCCTGGACGAAAGTATGCTGCATGCATTCTAGCACCTGATACGGCTTCATAACAATCCATCAGATCTTCACGCTCACGGAAAGTATATAAAAATACTGCCATGGCACCAATATCAAGCGCATGCGCACCTACCCATAATAAATGGTTTAGTACTCGGGTAATTTCAGCAAACATAACACGGATATATTGCGCACGAATAGGAGCTTCAATACCTAAAAGCTTTTCAATAGCCAAAACGTATGCGTGTTCGTTACACATCATAGATACATAATCAAGTCTATCCATATAGGGAAGCACTTGAATAAACGTCCTTGTTTCTGACAATTTTTCTGTACCACGATGCAATAACCCAATGTGAGGGTCTGCTCTTTGCACAACTTCACCATCTAATTCAAGCACAAGACGAAGTACGCCATGCGCTGAAGGATGCTGTGGTCCAAAATTTAAAGTATAATTTTTAATCTCTGCCAATTACTTGCTCCTCACGAATAACACGCGGAATTATTTCTCGCGGCTCGATAGTAACATTTTGATAAATAACACGCTTTTGTTCTTCGTCATAACGCATTTCCATATGCCCGTATATCGGAAAGTCTTTTCTAAATGGGTGGCCAATAAAACCGTAATCCGTCAAGAGCCTGCGCAAGTCAGGATGATTGGCAAAAATAATACCATATAAATCAAATGCTTCACGTTCATACCAATTTGCAACCGCATAAACTTCACTAATAGATTTAATTAATGGAAAACTATCATTTTTAAGGAAAGCTTTTACCCGGATACGAAAATTATGTGTGATTGATAGTAAATGGTATACTACAGCGAAACGAGGCCCGCAGTAGTCATCATGATATGTAAGATAATCCACACCGCATAAATCAAGACATATTTCAAATTTGGTAGATTCACTATTCCGTAATTTTAGCATTATATCAACAATATTATCTTGCTCGACCATAATTGTTAATTCATTAAACTCAATAAAACTTGACTGAATATCAGTACCCAGCAAGGCTTCTACCGATTGCTTTAATAACTGGATTTTACTCATTTAGGTACTCCGCCTGGCAATAGTAGATTCACGCCTGATCTTGTTTTGCAGCTGAATAATACCATAGATCAGGGCCTCTGCTGTGGGCGGGCAGCCAGGCACATAAATATCTACCGGCACAATTCGATCACAGCCACGCACAACAGAGTAAGAATAATGATAATAACCTCCGCCGTTTGCACATGAACCCATTGAGATAACCCATCTTGGTTCAGGCATTTGATCATATACTTTACGTAGAGCGGGAGCCATTTTGTTACAAAGCGTACCTGCT
>JAJFBO010000245.1 GCA_020697025.1 Burkholderiales bacterium | reverse complement strand
CAACAGCTTCCGAATTATCGGATACAGGGGATAGATATGTTGAAGTATTTGAAAAATTAGGTGTTAAAGAAGCGCATAATTTAAAAATTAAAGATAGTCGTGATGCCGAAAGAGCATCATATATCAAAATGCTAAAAGAAGCAACCGGAGTCTTTATAACTGGTGGCAATCAAAGACGATTAGTAAAAATCCTTGACGATACTGAAGTAGAAGAAATTATAAAGGAAAGAAACCAAAATGACCAGTTGCATGTAGCTGGAACTTCAGCTGGAGCAGTTTATGTATGTAAATATATGCTTGCTTCTGGTGGTTCCGGATTACTTCCAGGGGAAGAAATGGCTACTTTAGGCGAAGGCTTGGGGTTACTTAAAAATGTAATTGTTGATCAACATTTTTCACAAAGAGACAGATTGGGGCGCTTACTTACAGTCTTATCTACAAGTCCCAGTGAAGTTCAGGTAGGTCTAGGAATTGATGAAGATACTGCAGCATTTATTGGGCCTGATGAATGCCTTGAAGTGGTAGGAAATGGTCGTATTACTATTGTTGATGTATCTAATGTAAAATATGCTGCGGTAAATCAGGAACATGATGATAAGATTATTGATTTAGCAGGAATAGTAATGCATGTATTAAGTGAAGGAAATAAATATAAGATTAAAACTAAAGAAGTTATACCAGTAGGTGAATCGAATTTAGATATAATACAGTAAGCTCTTGAACATCTGTCAAGGTTATTTATTAAATAAGTTTTAATCACTTTAAAAATATGACTAAGGGCAGATGTATCAAAATTAATAAATTAGGCATGTTACAGGTTTTTGAATTTAAATTTTTGACTTTTCACCTTTAACCTCGCTACAATACACAGCTTAACCAACATATTTAATTCTTGGGAGTGTTATATCGTATGACTAAACATAATATTTTAGTTATGGGCGCAGGGAAAATAGGCGCTACGGTTGCTACCTTGCTAAATAGTTCAGATGATTATAAAGTATTTTTAAGTGATGTGGTACAACCGTTTAGTTTACCAATCATTAAAGAAAATCCTATAGAATTTATTGCGCTAAATATAAATGCACCAGATGAAATAAAAAAATTAATAAACAAAGAACAAATTAAAGCAGTCATTTCCTGTTTACCGTTTAATCTGACTATTTTGGTGGCTAAAATTGCTCATCAATGCGGTGTACATTATTTTGACCCTACCGAAGATGTTGCAACTACTAATGCAGTAACCAGGCTTGCCCGGGATAGTAAAGCAGCTTTTGCACCACAATGCGGTTTAGCCCCAGGGTTTATAAGTATAGCCGCAAATTCATTAATGCAGGATATGGAGGAAATTAATACTGTAAAAATGCGGGTTGGCGCTTTGACCCAAAGTACCAGTAATAGCTTAAAATATGGCTTTACCTGGTCAATTGATGGTTTAATAAACGAATATATACATCCTTGTGCAGTAATTATAAATGGGCAAAAAGAAGATATGCCGGCATTAGGGGAGTTAGAAACTATTATCATTGATAATAATGAGCTTGAAGCCTTTCACACTTCTGGAGGTGTAGGATCATTAGCAAATACTTATTTAGGTAAAGTAAAAAATCTGGATTATAAAACAATTCGTTTTCCGGGTCATTGTGATAAAATGAAATTTTTACTTAATGATCTAAACCTGCGTGAAGATCCAGAACTATTAAAAAGTATTTTATCTAAAGTAATTCCACATGTAGAAGATGATAAAGTTATAGTATATGTATCTGTAAGCGGTATCATAAAAGGCCGTCTGATAGAAAAAACTTATACTAATACTTTATATCCGACTACCTATTTTGGTCATCAGTTTAGTGCTATTCAAATGACTACTGCTGCTGGTATTTGTACAGTAGTAGACTTGGTTATTAAAGAGAAAAAATTAACAGGTCTGGTAAAACAGGAACAAATTACATTAGATCAGTTTTTATCCAATCGATTTGGTAAATATTACGCAATATCTAAATAAGGACCCAGGCCATGAATATTTTACAAAAATTTGGTTACACGACTAATCATCTGATGGGCACCGCTATTGGTAATGAGTGGTTAAAAGGCGAAAAATTAATTACTTCTTTTAATCCAAATGATAATACAAAAATTGCTGAGGTAGGACAAACTACAGCTAAACAACTCGAACAGGTTATCCAGGCATCGAATGCTGCATTTTTAAAGTTACGTGATATGCCAGCGCCAAAACGAGGTGAATTAGTTCGTTTAATCGGCGAGGAATTACGTATATATAAAAAACAGTTAGGGTTACTGGTTGCAACTGAAATGGGCAAATCCTTGGCGGAAGGCGAGGGCGAAGTCCAGGAAATGATAGATATGGCAGATTTTTGTGTAGGTCAATCACGGATGTTATATGGTTTGACTACCCATTCTGAGCGTGCAAATCATAGATTATATGAACAATGGCAGCCCCTTGGAATTGTGGGAGTATTCTCAGCCTTTAATTTTCCTGTTGCAGTATGGGCCTGGAATGCATTTATCGCAGTAATATGCGGTGATAGTGTTATTTGGAAACCTTCGCCAAAGACGCCGGTGTGCGCAGTAGTGGTGCATAAAATTTGCTCAGAAGTATTAGCTAGCCATGGACATGCCGATGTATTTTCTCTGGTTAATTTTGATGATATAACGCTTGCCCGGAAATTAGTTGATGATAAGCGCATACCATTAATTTCATTTACCGGATCAACTAAAGTTGGCCGGGAAGTAGGAGAACGTGTTGCCCGACGGTTTGGACGCTCAATTTTGGAGCTCAGCGGGAATAATGCCGTAATTTTAGACGAAAGTGCAGATTTAAAAACTGCACTGCCTGCTTTGGTATTTGCTGCTGTGGGTACTGCAGGACAAAGATGTACCACATTAAGGCGCTTAATAGTACATGAAAATATTTATGATAAAACAGTAGAACTTTTAAAAAATGCTTATGCCCAG
>JAJFBO010000018.1 GCA_020697025.1 Burkholderiales bacterium | reverse complement strand
ACCCCAATGTATTAAATATCGCTAATCCTGCAATTACCAGAACTACCTCTTTGGGTAGTGCTGTAAATAAAAAAACAATAGTTGCGCCAAATATACCAATAATTAAATAAAATATACCTGCATATACCGAAGCCTTATATCGGGTAACTGGATTAGGATCTGCTTCTTTACCTAAACAAATTGCTGCGGTAATTGCAGCCAGATTAAATGCAAACCCGCCAAAAGGGGCAAGAATAAGATTTATAATTCCAGTCCAGCTAATAATGGGAGAAAGCTTTGGGTTATACCCTGCTGCTTTTAACATTGCAGCACCAGGAATATTCTGTGAAGTCATAGTGACAATAAAAAGCGGCACTCCTATACTAATAACTGACTGCCATGAAAATGCAGGCATAATAAATACTGGTAATGATAATTGTATCGGCAGATGCTCTAAATTAAATAAACCTTTATACCTTGCAATCAAAATGCCTAAACACAAGACTAAAAGAATTATATAACGAGGAAAAATCCTTTTACCAATTAAGTATGCAATGAACATAGGAAATACCAGAATAAACTGGTTTTGCATGGTTATAAATACGTTAATGCCAAAGTGTAACAAAATTCCAGCTAACATGGCTGAAGCTAATGATTTAGGTATATAGATAATCAATTTTTCAAATAGGCCGGTGATACCAGATAAGGTAATTAATGCTGCAGAGAAAACAAAAGCCCCAATAATTTCCGCCATCGGCATCCCTGCCAGGCTGGTAACTAATAATGCAGCACCTGGAGTTGACCAGGCAATTAATATTGGCATACGATAATAAAGCGATAATCCAATGCTGCCAGCTCCCATACCAACACCTAAAGCAAGCAGCCAGGAGCTTATTTGTGCAGAAGTTGCACCAGCAACTCTCGCAGCTTCGAAAATAATTGCTACCGAACTGCCAAGGGCTATTACTACAGCAACTAAACCTGCAATAATATGTGGTAGATATAACAAATTTGAATAAATTAATTTACGCATTGATCTTTCCAAATATCACTTTAATATAAAACCTTCACAAAAGTGGAGGTTTTATAAAACACTCCAATTCACCCTGGAAAGATATATTGTATCAGATAATAATTTTTTAAATTATATGCCAATTTAGTACATCTATGGATTAAATTGATGTAGTACTAAAGTAAACACTGATTTAGCCGGGTCAATATTGACCTCGCTGCTTATTCCCAGTACATCATCATAAGCCCAGGTATAAATTAATGGGACATATTGATGAAGTATTTTATCATATTGGTTCATAACCCTATCTCCGTAACCGCCTTTACTAGGATCATAATTGCTTAAACAAGAATATTGGGCGGTCCAGTATTTAGCTTGGTAAGCTGGGGTATTAAAGATTCCCCCGTCATAAACAATATCAGGTTGAGTGCAATATGGTAAAAACCCTACACTTTGTGCCGCAGATATAAACTTACCCATTGAGCGGTAAGTGCCATTAGGCCCCCATAAAGTTGACGCAGAGCTAGGAGCGCCGCCAACAAAATCTATTGCTTGAAATTTGGTCCATTTAAATGAATTTGGACCTGTACGATCTGTTTCTGGGCAATTACTGCCAGCTCTTGGATGAACTGACATTGTATTTGGAGAATCTACAGTAGCTTCAAGCACGCACCACGGATAAATTTCACCTGCACCAATCAGGATATGATGACTACTTTGTGCATAATATGTCCATAAGTCTTCTACGTACCTGGTGTATGTATCCGGGCTAAATCCTTGTGGAAATATACTTGGACTTTGTCCAATCCAGTTTGCCAGACCTCTTAGACCTACCCACTGTGCCGGATTAGTAGTATTAAAAGCAAACTGTGATTCACTACCCCAACTAGTTGGCCAGGAGGCAGTTAAATTTGCCCGTATTTGTGAATAAATTGTTGTAGTTGGTAAGCTTTCATAAGCATTATTTAAAAATCCTGAACTCATATTTATTTGACTGTTAATATCTGTTGCATAAAATCCCTGCATAACTCCATAAGAATTAATTGCGGTAATATCGAGATTAGCTGCAAGTTTTCCACCGCCTTGATCATAAACATTTGGTTCATAAACTGAAAAATTTATATTTTCATTTGGATCACCTGGAGTAGCTGAAGGAACTCCTATATTGCCATGTGGTTCATATACCGGCGAGTCTAAAGATACATACATCAACCCGCCAATTCCAGCTCCATAATTGGGTTGATAAATAACCAATCCAAATGGAGTGCCTGGAATTGCTATCTGACCTTGAGCATACGAAGCTGATGACGGCAGAAGCGAGCCTTTACCCGAGGCATCAAACTTTACAACAGCCTGGCCGTTTCCCCCATTTCCTAATGCAACCAGCCATCCCTGATGCCCTGGGTTATTATAGTTAATTACTCTAAAAGCTGCATAGTTAGGAATATTTACTACTGCTGCTATATCCATATTATACGAGTAACTATCATTCGAGTTTGCATTAACTAAAAGAAAATTTAAGTGCGCTAATTCTTGATTTGCCGGCAGGGTTACATTATTTATATTAATAGTGCATGTTCCACCTGCTGGAATAGTTTTATTAGAGCAAGGCGCCGGATCAATTGGACTACTTATTTTATTGCCGGTATTAGTAATTACCATATTTCCCAAGGTTACTGCTTCTGAAGAATTATTAGTAAAAATAAACCCTGCATTATATCCTTGCCCGGTATAAACAGTTTGCGATATCCCGGTTACCATTGTAGAGAAATTAAGCGCAGAACCAACATGAACTGAAACCGGAGTAATTGAATATGTATAACCACTATAAATAGATGTTGCAGTTATACTGGTTGTTCCTGAACTAATACCTTTAATAGTTACGGCACAGCTACTTAGGCTAATATCACTGGAAAGAATACAAGTTGCCGGGGTTACCGTTGCTATATTAGTATTACCAGAAGTCAGTGTAACTGTATCATTTACAATTCCAGAACTATTATTTAGTGATAATTGGTCGAGTAAACTTGCTCCCGGAGATAAATTAATTGTTGTCTTATCAAATACAATTGTTCCAAAGACAATGGCTTCAAATCCATTTACATCAACATTCATAGTTGCAGAATTTTTTGTGGGAGATGTTGCAGTTATTGTGGCACTTCCCTCGTTTATTCCATTTAATGAAATATCACATGAATTAGCCGCGCCACTTGATAAATTACAGCTTGCCGGGTCTGTGGTAAATACCGAACTATCACTTGAACTAATCCCGGCAACTATAGATTCGCCTGAACTATTTAAAAGGCTTAAAGTTACATGATTATTACCGCCAACAACTACACTTTCAGTGGGTTTACTAAATACTAAAATTCCGGGAACCGGTGTATTGCCAACTGTAACTGTAGCTGTAACTGTATTAAACCCGGGAGCAGATGCAGTAATTGTTGCCGAACCAAGAGCAATACCAGATACAGTTAGTTGACAAGCAGTGGGAGCACCGGGCGCTGCCGATAAACTACAATTAGGTGGTGATACCTGTACAATACTTGTATTAGATGAACTAATTGTAAATAAAACACCCTGTGCACTGCCACTAGTTATTGCTAAACCTAAATCCGCGCTATTATTTAAAGCTACAGCAACAGATGTTCTACTAAATGCAGATGTTCCTGTAATAACCGGCGCACTTCCGACTGTTACCTTAGCGGAAATCGTACTAAAACCTGTAGCCGATGCCGTTATTGTGGCTGAACCTAAGGCTATACCAGATAGGACTAATTGGCACGTTGATGATAAACCAGGTCCTGCTGATAACGTACAATTATCTGGAGTTACTTTTACAATATTTGTATCAGATGAGCTAATTGTAAATAAGATATTTTTCGCATTTCCGCCAGTAATTGACAAGTTCAACTGAGCCGTATTGTTTAACTGGACATCAATTGCAGATATGCTAAAAGCGTCTGTATTTATATTAGCTGGTGGAGAAGAACTGCCACCTCCATTAGAACAACTATTTAAATAAAATAAACTTAAAATTGATATAAACATAACCAGAACAAATTTTTTCATTTCAAATTCCACAAAAATTTTATGAGATGAGATAACCAAAAAATTAATTATATAGCTAACTAATAAATAAATCATACTTTCATATAAGTTTAAGTAAAACTATAACTAATTTTATAGGTAGTTTGATTATTAAGTAAAACTCTAAAAATAATTTTTAATTGATTCTCATTATTTTATCACTTATCATATACTTATGCAGATTAGTTTTTGTTTATCCAAAACTCGGGCTGGTAAAGAAAAAACTCTTTACCGGAAATTCCGTATTGTTTATTTTTAATTATCAGTTTATACTAATAGCTTAAGTAAAATAGTGCGGTATGAATTATGTACTGTACATTGATTATAATTATTTAAAAGGTGCATATTATGAATAAACCCAAAGCTATATTGTCATTGATTTTTTTTAGCATTTGCTGTTCTTCTTATGTTGAAGCAAGAAAAGCTCAATGTTACCGGGATACAAACAAAAAATATATTTGTTGTGAAAAAAAATCTACGATTTGGTTTAAAATGGATAGCTACGCATCTTGGGTAAGTGACACAGTTTGCCCTGAAGGCAACTCTCTCGAGAAAAGTAGCTGGAGTGAAGCTAATGTGTGTGACTATAATGCGAGTATGCATAATAGTGATATGAAAAATATTATTCAAGGTTGTGGTAGCTCAGGCGGAGTTGTAATTGATAACAAATTAGAACATGTTTGTATTTTTTTGTATGATAAAAGTGAAGGTAAATATGTATATAAATTTTTAGCTTGGAGCAATATTAAGGGTAGTGGTGAAGTCTATACTTCTGAAAATATTATGACTAATCTTGATACTCAATCTAATATAGAGAAAAAAAACTCTTTTCCTGGACTTCTAAATCACGATATAGGAACACAATACGGATGGACGTCCAGTGACGGTAACTACTATAAAGTTGCAAGGAAACTATATTCAGATTCTAAATTATGGGAAATATATAAAAATGGGGAACTACTAAGCTATGAAGCCAAGTGCGGATTATACAGTGATATAGTAGCTGCTGGTGCTAATCAAGATACCTGGAACTCAAAAGCAGTATTTGATAAGCTATCTAATTATAACAATTATTAGCATTTTAATATTATAAATGGTTGCCATATAAAATATGGCAAGTACTTTTTTACTTTAATATTTGGGGCGTGATATTCAGGCAAGCAGCGTCATTAGATACCATGATTTCACCTTCGCTTATAGTAAAATTCATCTTCATACCCCGCGATAATAATAAAGCAAGCTCTTTAGTATTTTCTTCTAAAAGATTAATTACCTTCAAATTAGGATAGTCATTTAGTTTTAATTTACTCCACCATATAGTTACCGGCTTGCCGCCATAACTATAAATAATAACTTGTTTAGATCTGCTTACTGCTTTACGGATAATTTTTTCATCAGGTAAGCCAACGCTAATCCATAAGGCAATTTGGCTATTATAATCCTTATCCCATAAATCTGCACTATTGGCATCACTTATCCCATCAGCAAAACTTAAGTTATTATTGGCATTAAGTGCAAAGGCCAGAATACGCACCATCATGCGCTCATCAGTTTCAGAGGGATGCTGGGCAATTGTTAGCAGATGATCATGATAATAATGCCGGTCCATATCAGCAATTTGAATATTGATTTTAAAAATTCGCGGTTTTAGGGTCATAAGATTTATTTATTTCTTGAATAAAAACAATTTATTGTTAGCAAAAATATATTCCGGATAACCAGTTAAATTCATGCCGCTAAAGGGCGACCATTTAACTTTAGTATATAATCTATCGTTAGTTAGAAGATAATAGTCTTCAATATTAGCAAATACTAAATTATGACTAGACGGTAAATTAAACAAATCTTTAGCATTAGTGTAAAGCAAACTTTCTAACCTTTCTAAGCTAACTCTACCTTGTTTATAGGCTGTTAACATCAGTGGAACAGTAGTTTCAATTCCAGGTATACCTGATGGACATTTACATAAATGCTGTTCTTTTTCGCTCAAAGTATGCGGGGCATGATCTGAGGCAATAATATCAATTGTGCCATCATTTATGGCTTCCCATAAATAATTTTGGTCTTCATGAGAGCGAAGTGGAGGATTCATTTTGGCTAGACCAGATAGTTTGTTGTACATACTGTTATCCAAAAATAAATAATGAGCACAAGTTTCTGCATATACCGGAATATTTTCATTTTTAGCTGCACGAATTAAATCAATCTCAGCTTTTGTGCTTAAATGTAAGATATATGATTTAACATTATAAATTTTAGCCAGCTTGATAACCAGTTGTACTGCAGTAACAGCAGCAGCTTCACTTCTAATTATTGAATGATATTTAAAATCAGTTTCATTTTTATATTTTTCAGTATTACTGCGGATAATTTGTTCATCTTCGGCATGCAAGGCAATTGGTAAATTAAACGCCTTAGCTATGGCATAGACAGCATGCATACTGCTTTCATCATCCATGAGTAAATCACCAGTTGATGCGCCCATAAAAATTTTAATTCCTGCAATCTGGTCTTTAACTCTAACAATTTCCTGAAAATTATTTTTATCTGCTCCAAAAAATAAACGATAATTTAATGGTAATTCAGATTGCACTATCTGTTTGTTAATTAATATTGTTTTTTCCTGTAGGCGTTCATAAGTTGTAGTTGCGGGTTTAGTATTTGGCATATCAAAAACTGTTGTATATCCACCATTAAATGCAGCCCTGCTTCCAGTTATCCAATCTTCTTTATATTCCATGCCCGGTACGCGGAAATGTACATGTGGATCAATTAAGCCTGGAAAAACTACCAGCTTACTGCCATCAATAATCTGGTTATTTCCATCATTTAGATTAAAGTCGCGACGCTCTTCAAGGGTAGTTAATACATTTAAAATTTTAGTCATATGCGCCTATATATTATATTGTTTAATATTATCTAATAAAAACTCTTGTTCACAGTAATGACATTTTACCTTAATTTCCTGTTTCCTATTAGTTAAAGTAATAAATTTACTCTTATATTGTTTTGATACACATCTTTTATTTGGACAGATAACCAAATTATTTATTTCTTTTGGCAGAGATAAAACCATCTTTTCTATAACTTTATAATCTTTTATTACAGATAATGTTGCATTAGGTGCAAATAAACTAATCATCTGTTTATCATTGTCATTTAAGTAATATTCGGCAATTTTAAGTAAATCCTTACGACCAAGTCGATTACTTGGCAAATTCAAACCAACCCCAACTTGTTTATCCGAGTTAAATAAATGTAATGCCTGAATTATAAACAATGCATTCCCATGTGGAATATGGTCAATATTTATACCATTTTCAAGATCAGCAATATGTTTTTTCATAGTAAATTCTCAAACAAAAAATTGAAGCAGATTTATGGATATCGTTCCCGGATAAAATCGGCGATATTAATAAACCATAACATAGTATAAATAACGAATTTTCATTATATTTTGCTATAAATGTAATATCATAGTTCTTATGTAAAAAGTATTTCCAGCAATGCCATTCTTACATATAAGCCATCTGCAGCTTGCTGAAAATAATGTGCAAATGGGGTATCATCTATAACTTCTGGCAGCTCTTCCCTTCTTGGAAGTGGATGCAAAATTTTTAAATTAGGCTTTGCCTTATCCAGTGTGCCTGAATTAATACAATAAGAATCAAAATTTATATTTTCATTATCAATAAAACGTTCTCTTTGCACCCGGGTTAGATATAAACAATCTAATTTATCAATAATTTCTTCAGCGTTATTATGAAATGAGTAACTAATAGATGCTTGTTTTAATGAAAATAATTGGTCATGATCCATACGCAGTTCTTTAGGAGCAATTAAAAATAAATTCATATTAAATAATTTAGCAGCATCAATTAAAGAGCGTACAGTCCGGCCATGCTTTAAATCACCCATAATGCCCAAATTTATCTCTTCCATTCTACCTTGTGTATACATGATTGCGAATAAATCAAGTAATGTTTGGGTCGGATGCTGGTTTGCCCCGTCCCCGGCATTAATTATTGGGATATTACACACATCATGAGCTAATCTTGCTGCGCCATCTTGCGGATGACGAATAATCATGGCATCAGCATAAGCACCAATAATTTTAAGTGTATCAGATAAGCTTTCCCCTTTATTGGCAAGAGATGTTGCATTACTATCGGCAAAGCCGATTACCTTGCCACCAAGGCGCTGTATTGCTGAGTCAAAAGATAGTCTTGTACGGGTTGAAGCTTCAAAAAAACAAGAGGCAATTATACGTTTGGATAAAATATCACTTACTCTGCCTTGTTTAAATTCATTTGCCAGGTTCAAGATATTTAAAATCTCATTTTTAGACAAATCAGAAATCGAAATTAAATTATGCATCAATGCATTCCCTGCAAATATTCATTATAAGATTTAATAACTGGCGGCTTATCGTAATAAATTGTTAAACTTTCCAAAAGCATTTCAGCTAGTTGAAAATTTGTAATTAATGGTAAATGATAATCAATAGCTAAACGTCTTATAACAAAACCATCACTTCCTTTAGCCGATGTATACATATCAGGAGGCAAGTCAATAATCAGATCAACTTCACGTTTGGCGATAGTTTTTTGAATGTTTGGTTCAGTCTGATCAGATACTTTAAATACGCATTTAGATAAAATACCATAGCCAACCAGAAAGTCATGGGTACCCTCTGTTGCCACAAATTTCCAGCCCTGCTCAAATAATGTTTTTATTATCGGGAGTAATTTCTCCTTAAATTTATCATTAAGGCACAATAAAATAGTCTTGCCTTTAATTTCCTGGCCAGTTGCACACCACGACATATAAAATGACTCTAAAATATCATGACCAATATAGGCAACTTCGCCGGTAGAAGACATTTCAACCTGGGCAACCGGGTCGGACCCTTTGAACCGGTTATATGAAAATACTGGCGATTTAACTCCAATAAAATTAGTGTTAAGAGGATTATAAATATCTTTAGGCGCATTACCCAACAATACTTTAGCCGTAATTTCAATTAAATCTGTACCGGTGACTTTTGAAATAAACGGGAAAGAACGAGAAGCACGAACATTACATTCAATGACTTTTATTTCATTATTTTTTGCTATAAATTGCATATTGAATGGCCCATTGATATTTAAGCCTGATACAATTTGATCCGCAATGGTTTTTGATTTTAATACAGTTTTTAAATATAAGCGTTCCGGTGGAAAAATAATCGTTGCATCTCCGGAATGAATACCTGCATTTTCAACATGTTCACTCACCGTATGAATTAATATCTTTCCTGCAGATGCTACACCGTCTATTTCAAGCTCTTTGGCGTTTTCAATAAATTCACTAATTACTACCGGATGTTCCTTGGAAATTAAAAATGCTTCTTTTAAATAATCCTGCAAAGTATCTTCATCAAATACAACTTTCATGGCAGCGCCAGATAACACATAAGATGGGCGAATAAGTACCGGTAACCCAACCTCTAAAATAAAATCCTGGGCATCTGCCAGATTTAATGCTTTTACCCAACGCGGCTGATCAATGCCTTTTTCGCCTAATAAAGTAGAAAATTTTTCGCGATTTTCAGCAATGTCGATATCAACCGGAGAAGTGCCCAAAATAGGATATTTAGCCGCATGTAAAGGATACGCAAGATTATTTGCAGCTTGCCCGCCCACACTTACACATATACCGCCAGGTTTCTCAAAATCAAGAATATCCCGTACACGCTCTAGTGATAAAGGTTCAAAATATAACCTGTTTGATTCATCGTAATCAGTTGAAACTGTTTCCGGATTAGAGTTAATAATAATTACCTGTTCATTATTTGCCCTAAATTGTCTGGCCAAATTTACGGTACACCAGTCAAATTCAACTGAAGAACCAATTGAATATGGCCCAGAGCCAATAATACATAAATTATCTTCCGATTTACCTATATCATTGTGAGTACCGTGATAAGTCAGGTATAAATAATTAGTTTTAGCACTAAATTCACCAGCCATAGTATCAATTTGTTTGACTTTTGGTATAATGCCCAAGGATAATCTACTTTCCCTAACAAAACTTTCAGTTTGTTTTATTAGTTTAGCAATACTTAAATCACTAAAACCTAGTTTTTTTGCTGCAAGTAAGTTATCAAAATTAAGTTCCTGTCCTTCAAGAAAGTTAGCATATAATGCAATTTCCTGTATCTGGCTTAAAAACCAGCTATCGATTCCAGATAGTTTATGAGCTGTTTCCAGGCTCTCACCTGCAAAAAACCAGTTAAATAAAGCAAAAATCCGCCGATCAGTTGCAAACTCTATCTCATAGGCTAAGTTGGGGATATGCCATGGATAGTCATATAAACCAGATGCACCAATAT
>JAJFBO010000244.1 GCA_020697025.1 Burkholderiales bacterium | reverse complement strand
TTATTTAGTAACCGAAGAATTGTTAGTTGAAGCTCATCAAACTGAAGAAAAATTTTGGATGCCCGCTCTTTTTTTCTTAGGCTTCTTACTAATACTAATCCTGGAAAACTAGTATGAAGCAAAAAAAGGTTTTGCTAATTTAGTTAATTCTTTGCATTAATGCTGCAAAGAATCCATCGGTATTATGCATATGCGGCATTAGACATAAAAAGCCAGTGTCATTTGCTAAATCAGGATTATCCAATACGGTACTTACTGGAATTACTTTAAAATTAGTATTATTAAACAAAAAAGTATTCACAATATCCTCATTTTCTTCTTTTAGAATGCTGCATGTTGCATATACTAGCATGCCCCCGACTTTTAGAAGTTTGCTGGCACTATTTAAAATGGATAATTGTTTAATGTTTAATTCTGCAATTCCAGTTTCACTTTGTCTAAATTTAAGCTCTGGACTACGACGAAGTGTGCCAAGTCCAGAGCATGGTGCATCAACAAATACTTTATCAATTTTACCGTGCAGACGTTTAACTTTTGTATCATTTTCATTTTGAATTAGTTGTGGGTGTATATTAGATAAGCCCGACCTGGCTAATCTGGGGGTTAGATTACTTAAGCGTTTTTGATTTATGTCAAAAGCGTAAACTCTTCCGCTATTTCGCATAAGCATGCCAAGTAATAGCGTCTTGCCGCCAGCACCAGCACAAAAATCAACTACCATTTCGCTACGTTTAGGATTTAGCAGTAACCCGGCTAGCTGACTTGATTCATCTTGAACTTCGATAAGACCTTCAGTAAATACCGGGTGTTTAGATAGAAAAGTTCTGTCATTTAGTTGCACTCCGTAAGGAGAAAACCTGCATTCTATAGGATTATACCGGGCCAATTCTTTTATTATTTTTTGACGGTTAGTTTTTAAAATATTAACTCGTAAGGTTAGCGGTGCCTGAACCATTAGGGAATTGATTAGCATCGCTACTTCGTCTTTGGCCATTTGCTTTGCCAATTTATCATAAATCCACTTAGGTAATTCCATATTCCGCACAGTAGAATAAATTGTTTCTGCTACAACACTGCGCTCCTTTGGTTGCAGATGCCGTGAATTTCGAAAAAATTCAGAAAGTAGCTTATCTGTGGGTGATTTAAACTTAAGGACTTCTTTAAGCAGATCGTCAATTAGTTTATTTAAGGCAACAGGCAGATGTTTCATGGATGTTTAAATCTCATGATTATATGCAATCATTTTTTCTAATACTGGTTTGGGAAGATATTTTTTGGCAATTTTTTCCCATCCTGCGCTACCTACTAATCCTTTAACCATACTGGAAGATACTTCGGCGAAATTACGTGGGGGCATAAGAAACACTGTAGTAATTTCATTGGATAAGTCAGAATTAATATGGCGAATACTTTTTTCGTAATCATAATCAGTATAATTACGAATACCACGAACGATAAAATTAGCACCGATAGATTTTGCATAATCAACCAAAAATAAGTTTTTAAAGTTTGTAACTTCAACATTAGACAGCCTGGTAATAGTTGAACGGATTAATTCCATACGTTCTTCAAGTCTAAAAGTATATGTCTTATTAGCATTCTCGCCAATAGCAACAATTAATTTATCAAAAATTTTGCATGATTGTTCAATCATCCATAAATGTCCGTTAGTTATTGGGTCAAAGCTGCCTGCATAAACTGCAATTTTTGGCAAATATGTCATATTTTCCTATATTTTTTTAAACTGTTTGAGTGTATATTAGCATATTTTAGCATACAGTGTAGAATTGCTTTGTTCTAGGCAGACAATATCATGTAAAATACTGCATATTATTCTTAAGGGACAGATTTTATGCATCTACCATCAACTATTATTCAAGCCGGTTTTGGATTTATATTTTTACTATTTATATGCTATTGTTTCTCGGAAAATAAAAAAGCTATCAATTGGAAATTAATTTTATCTGCATTTCTACTACAGAATATCCTTTTTCTTTTAATTCGTTATGTCCCTTTTATACATATAGGCCTTAGCCATGTTTCCGAAGGTTTAGTTGGTCTTCTCGGGCATGCAGAAGCCGGTGCCAGGTTTATTTTTGGTGATTTGGTTGATAGCAAAAAATACGGGTTTGTTTTTTTATTCGTTGTGGTACCAACGATTATTTTTTTTGGAAGTTTAATCGGAGCTCTATATTTTTTTGGGATTATTCAGCGCTTGATTGCGGTGATGGCCTTTCTCCTGCGTAAGACAATTAAGCTATCTGGTTCTGAAAGCTTAATTGTAATTGCAGATATTTTTTTAGGGCAGGCGGAGGGGCCAATGGTTATTGGTCCTTATATTAAATCAATGACGCGTTCTGAACTAGCTTGTGCATTTACGGCAGGTCTTGCAAATATTTCTGGTTCTACTATGGGCATGTATTTAGGCTTTTTAGCTGTTGGAGATCCAAAACAATCAATGTTATTTGCCAATTATTTGCTTACAGCATGCTTTATGAATGCAGTATCTGCTATAGTTTTTGCAAAAATATTATTTCCTGAAACTGATTTTGATAATGTATCCTCAGAAAAAGTAGAGGTTAATGCCCATTTTAGTGCTAATTTTCTTGATAGTATATTTCAAGGTGCAATGACTGGGTTAAAAGTTGGCGTATCTCTGGTGACTGCCTTAATTGCAATTATTGCGCTGGTACATATGATTGATGCCATATTATCCGGCTTTGGCAGTTTAATTCATATAAATGGGTCTATAGAAGCATCAACTAATGGAACATTTAGTGGTTTGTCTTTAGAATATATCCTGGGACAGTTATTTAGGGTTTTTGCATTTTTTATGGGTATTGATTGGGCTGAAACACTTAATGTAGGAAGTTTATTAGGGCAAAAGGTTGCAATTAATGAGTTTGTGGCTTATGTAAGTTTAGGGCAAATGAAAATGCATAATGTTCTATCAGAAAATTCTATCTTTATTTCAACCTTTGCATTATCT
>JAJFBO010000243.1 GCA_020697025.1 Burkholderiales bacterium | reverse complement strand
CTACTGTTTATTTTGTACATGGATATTTCATATTCACTGGTAGCATAAGCGTAATTTCCACTTGGGTCAATTGTAATATCTCTTGAGGCCATTGAGGTTCTAATAGTTGCCGGGCTCAGTGCAGTTAGTTGTCCTGTATCTCGATTCAAACGGAACATTGATATTATTTGACCAGTTAAACTATTCACGTAAGCATAATTTCCACCTCGGTCAAACACAATCGCATTTGGAGTTCGGGTTGAAATAGTTGCCGGTCTCAATGCAGTCAGTTGTCCAGTATCTCTATTCAGGCTGTACATGGATATTTTGTCGTCTAAATAATGATCCACGTAGACATAGCGTCCACTTGGATCAACCGTAATCTTCCCTGGGCTACGCTCGGTTTCAATAATTGGCGGGCTTAGTGCGGTGAGTTGACCAGTATCCTTATTCGCACGGAACATTGATATTGTGTTGCTAAGAGCATTAGTCACGTAAATATAATTTCCACCTGGGGTAATCGTAATACCCTCGGAAGAGTACCCAGTTTCAATATATGGTGGGTTTAGCGGAGTTAGCTGTCCGTTATCCTTATTTAAACGAAACATTTCTACGGTAGTATTAGTGATCCCATAAGCATAATATCCACTTGGGGCAACCTTCATAGACTTTATCTCCCCGATGGTTTTAATGATTGGCGGATTTAGCGCAGTTAATTGACCAGTAACATTATTAATTCCATACATGGATATTGTATCGTTATAGTCATTGGGCACATAAGCGTATGCTTGAGTTACCATTGATGGTACTGCATCTGTTGTCATAAAATTACGAGATATTTCAGTTGTCGCAGATTGAAATTCATCTGTAGATGTACTAACAGTTTTGTTATGTGCAGAATCCAGACTATTCGAGCTGTTAACAGCTCCTACCGCACAAGAAAAATGTAGCAGGAAAAAAGTGTACAGTATAAAAACTATTCTCATAAAAAATCTCCTATAAAATTGTGTTATTATTAAAAAAAAAGTGGTGGGGGTTAGAAACAAACATGATTATAGCAGATATAATGAAAACGGCTAACGCCAAAAATAACTAAATGTTACGTGAATCTAAGAGTGAAAGAAAATTGGTAATTTAAATTTCTGTTCACATATATGCTTGCTGGTCTTATTATGGCATTTGCACTAGCTTCATGTGAATTAGGACAATATTTATTGTGAGGAATAGTACTTTTTTCTACTAATATTATATGTACTCTGGCAAAAACCAACTATTACTGGGAAAGCTTTTCAACTGAAAAATTATTGTCTGCCTAGCAGATATATTTTATGAATTTTTGGCTTTTAACTATAATCATAAAATCTAAGCCATTGAAATGCAAAAAAATAAGTTCGTTGGAATTTACAGCATATCTAAAGAACCCCCCAATTAATTTTTAGTACCACATTTACATATCAAAAAAATAGAAGCATTATAAAAACAAATATGGTGCATGCTGCATTTATTAGGGGTTCCATTCCCAAATCCCAGATTTTTTTGAAATGATGTGTAAATCATTGTAAATAAAAAGTTTTTGAGATTAATAGTAAATAATTTTGGGTTCTTGCCAACCACATAATTCTTCTAATTTTTTAGCAATTAATAAACATATTTCTTCATGAAACGGTTTAGAAATCACCTGTATATTAATGGGTAACCCATCGCTTGAAGTGCCAACTCTAACTACTGCACACGGCCATCCTACTAAACTATAGGTTAAAGTATATGGAAATGCTTCAGCAGGAGTATCACCATAAACATGTGCTGATTCTATGCAAACTGGAGTTATTATTGCATCATAATTTTGCATGTATTTCCATAAACTATTTCGTAGTTTATCCCAATCTTTTAAAAGATTTAAATATTCTTTTGCTCCTGGTGCATTTTTATATAAACTCCAATAACCATAAGTAATATTAAGAACTAAAGATAATAAATCTGGTTCATGATAGGTTAATGTTTTTATGTGCGTTTTAATAAATTCAGCACTTGTTTCTATAGCTTTTATAACATCTTCTTTAGGAGAAATATTATGATGATTAATATAATATGCTACTTTCAAAGTCGATAATAAACTTGGTTCGAAATGAGGCATATCAATTACATATGGATCAATACCATCATTTCCACATAATATTGGATAAATTAATGATAAATCTTCAACAAATCTTGACATTGGACCAATTTGAGAACGTGGATCAATAAAACCTCCTATTTCAGGAAAATGTCCGGTAGATGGAATTCTGCCAGTAGTGGGCTTTAGTCCAGCAATACCGCAAAAATGACAGGGTAATCTAATACTGCCGCCTGAGTCTGAGCCTATACCAAAGCTAGTTAATCCTGCTGTAATTGCAGCAACCTCGCCACCACTACTACCACCAGGAGAATAACTTAGTTTGTAGGGGTTATGTGTCCTGCCATACACTGGATTGTCAGTCTCAATTCGGTTATATGGTACATTAGTTTTACCAATTAATATAGCCCCTTCTTTTTCTAACCGATTAATCACTGTTGCATTATTATCAGGATAATAATTTCGGCGCTCTTCCATTCCGGCGGCTGAAATAAAATCTTTTGTTTCCAACCAGTCCTTGGCTGTAAAAGGGATTCCATGAAGTTTTCCCAATAAATTTCCTTTAGCTAATTGAGCATCAGCTAATTTTGCTTTATTTAATGCAGATTCTTCATTATGTTGAACTAATGCATTTATTTGTGGATTTATACGTTTTATTCTCTGAAAATAAAATGAAATTAATTCAAATGAAGAAACTTTTCTGAATTTTATTAATTCAATAATTTGAGTTAGGGTTTTATCTAAAATAATTTTTACTCCAAAATAACCATTGATAAAGCGTTGATGGTGAACATTCAATCAACTTTGAAATAGCGCGTTTATTGATACCTTTTTTTAGATAACCCATAATTTCATCACGAAACGCATCCAGTTTCAATGTTTCGGCTTCACCTTTTGGACGGCCAAGCGTCATCCCATCCATTTTTCTTTTTTGTAATGCTTCTTTAGTACGAGATGAAATAAATTCGCGTTCAATTTGTGCTACTAGTCCTAAAATAGTTGCGGTAATTGTAGATTGCATAGAGCCATCCATTATCATACGATTTTTAGCAATATGAACTGAGATGCCTTTTCCTGCCGCCACCTCTAATATCTCCAGCACCTGAAGAATTGATCTACCTAGCCTTGATACCTCAGCAACAATAATAACATCACCAGATTTTCCATCTGCTAATAATTTACCAATTGAACGTTCTTTCCATGAAGTTGTGCCACTCATCGTATCTTCAATAAATTTTATTGGATTAAGATTTTGGGCATTGCAATAATCTAAAACTCCAAGTTTTTGGTTTTTAACATCCTGACTGTCAGTTGACACCCGTAAATAGGCAAAATTAGTCATAATTTACTGTATAATCCAACAAAAACCTAAATATTAATTAAATTGAATGCTAGTAGTCTGCATTTAAGGTAAAATAACGGACGATAATAGACCGGCTAAAACTATCGTTTATTTCGCACACATTAGTGATTATATCATGACAATTTTAAATTTTTGAACAGTAATTTCATGCCTATACCAGCAAAAAACAAAAACTTAAGGGGTTTATCAGATGCAGAGCAAGCGGCTTATTACGAAGCACCAGATTTCAGCGAAGATCAGCGTTATAAGTTTCTTACGTTAACGCAAAATGAATTAAATCGCTATGAATACTGGTTATATAGCAAAATACTGGATTCAATTAAATCCGGCGACACCTATTTTACAGCTTCTTTGCACTATCGTAATTTAAGTGATGAGCTGGTGCCACAAGATAAAAAAGATACTGTCCCTCATTATTCATTTGATTTTGGTGTATTGCATGGTGCCGTGGATGGGCAGAAATTCACAATGGCGACTCCAACTATCAAAGCTCGTCATGGCAAGAAATATTTTGGCAAAGGTAAAGGTGTTGTGGCGTATTCCTTGCTATGCAACCACGTACTCCTACAAACCTACTTATTAGGCTCAAATGACCATGAGAGCTATTTTGCTTTTGATATTTGGTATAACAATTCTAGTGAAATCAATCTACAAATGTTAACCGGAGACATGCACATTTTGAATAAAGCAAACTCAGTTATAATGTACTGGTTTGATGGTGAATTATGTCCACGATTTACTAATACTGATAGGCAGCTTCAACACTTGTATTGTGAAAAATGGCTTGATAAATATGATAGTTACGATATCAAACCGCGGAGCGAGATCAATCGCAAACTTATTGAGGATGAAGCTGAAAATTTAGAGCGAATAATTGCAACCCTAGGAAGCGGAGAAGTTAGTCAAGCATCGCTAATCAAAAAGCTCTGTACGTATAAACAGGAACATAAAACCCAAGAAGCCTTATATGAAATGGACAAACTGGTACGTAGCAATCAGATTTTGCAACAATTGTTACCCTAACCTTATAAGCACCACATATCGCTCACAAAACCGTTTAGAGGCTTCTTACCATCAGCTAAGATCAGATATAGCACAAGCTTACGGTAAAAAGCACTTAATCGGTAAAACCAATTTAGCATTGGAAATAAGTAATCAATGCGGGCGGTTAATCGCCAATATAATAACCCATTACAATTCAATGATTTTATCGAAATTATACGACAGATATAAAGCAGAAAATAACCCAAAAGCGTTGAAAGTACTTAAAAAGATCTCCCCAATAGCCTGGCAACATATTCATTTTCAGGGAAGATTAGTATTTGCTGAGAGTGCAATAATTAATTTAGATGATATAGTTAAGAACATTGAATTGACTGCAAGCTAATAGTCCCAAGTATTTGCTGCAATGTTCAGAAATCTGGGGTTTGGGAATGGAACTACTATTATAAGTTACACATTGGGATTAA
>JAJFBO010000242.1 GCA_020697025.1 Burkholderiales bacterium | reverse complement strand
ATTATCATGTTGCCTACAATAGCATATTCTTCTATTGACTCTAAAAAATATAATGCTGCATTAAAATTAGAGTTTTGATATGCAATATCTATTGCTGATTTTCTAATTTGTTCGGCTTCTTCAGGAGAGGCATATTTTATATAGTCCAGGTAATATTTAGGATTCAGCGTCTTATTAAAAGCCTCCCATCTAATTTTTTGTACTTCTTTTATGTTTCCCTCTTCTTGTTGAGCTTTAATCAATAGATCCTGTTTAATAGTGTATTGTTCCTGATTTTTAGTATTATCTGGTATTTTATTAAGCCAGGCAGTTGCTTCCTCAGGTCTAAAATCCTCAATTAGCATTGAAGCTATTTTAAAGTAACTTTCTACATTTTTGATGTGATTATCTTCTATAAATTTTATATATTTATCAGGATCATTTTGTAATTCAATAGTATAAAGAAGACCATACTTATCATTGCCTAAATATTTTTCCAACGTAATTAAGCCATCTCTACCTAGTGCAGGCCTGAAATGGTATATAATTTCATTATCTATATATGGATGATTTAAATAGATATCACCAACTAGTTGGGCTAATTTATTAATATCTTTATTGTTCATATATTTCCAGGAGCTACCCCATAATTCAAGTGTTTTACTAAAAAACTCTACGGCACATCCGCTTGAATCATCTTTTGACTCCACTAGCTTGGAAAATGAATTTACTACTTCTTGTAAAAAACTGGCAGCTTCTTTAGGCGATGCTTCAATCAAATTTTCAAGAGGCACTAAAACTTCCTTAGTTAAATCATCGAAAAACTGTATTGCTTTATGGTAATCATGAAAACTGGTTCTTTTAAGAAACTTAGTAAAGGACTTTTTTATAAGTTTAAGTTTATCTGCTGTTGAAGCCAGATAATTTAAATTAATAAACTCGGGAATACCCTTTATTGATAATACACCTTCTAATATGAACAATAACTCTTCTTTTGTTTTACTATCTAGCTTTTTTATTATTGATACATTCATCTTCTTCTCATTTCATATTAGTAAATGAAAACTATTTTGGCGGGGAAAAATAAAATTTATGCAATTATTTAAAAAATATTAAAAGAAATAACTGGTTATCAAAGAAATCAACTATTTTCTTTTAATAGATATGTAGAAATTTATAGTAAAAGATAATTAAATAATCCTTAGTCCAATTTAGGGCTCCAAACCTGACTAAGAGACCCTATAAACTATGCCTGAAGAAATCTGAAAAATTATAGCATAGATATCCTTGCATTATTATGTTCCAGTCGTAATTTATCCATATCAACGTGAACCAGTCTACTATCTTCAACCAGTAATTTACCTTTTACCATAACTTTATCAGCGCGAGTTGCACCACAAATAATTAACGCTGCCAATGGATTATCTGCACCATAAAACTGTATTTCATTAAGCTTGTACATGGCTATATCTGCCTGTTTACCCACCGCTAACTCACCAATATCAGTGCGGCCTAAAACACTTGCTCCCCCCAAAGTTCCCCAGTGTAGGATATCCAGATGACTAACCTGAGAGCTGTAATTAAGTCGTTGTAATAAAAAAGCAGCCCTTAATTCCATCATCATATTAGAATGATCATTTGATGCAGAACCATCTACACCAATACTGATTTTGCAGCCATGATTTCTGGCCTCGATAGTTTTACAAATACCAGAAGACAAAATCATATTCGATGACGGGCAATGCGAGATGCCAACACTCGCCCTACCTAATCTTGCCAACTCGCCATCTGTATAATGAATTGCATGAGCTAACCAGGTTTTATCATTTAACCAGCCAACTTCCTCAAGATAGTCTATGGGGCGGCAACCATACTTCTCCTGACAAAATTTATCTTCATCCAGGGCTTCGGATAAATGAGTATGCGTACGTACATTATATTTATTAGCCAGCTTGGCAGTACTTAGCATTATTGATTTGCTCACTGAAAATGGTGAGCAAGGTGCTAATGCTATTTGTATCATTGCCCCCTCTCGTGTATCATGATACAAATTAATTAACCGCTCGCAATCAAGCAATATTTTATCTTCAGTCTGAACTACTAAATCAGGGGGTAATCCACCATCTTTTGCAGATAAATTCATAGATCCCCGGGTCAAAACTGAACGAATCCCAATTTCCTTTGCCGCACTAACTTGAATATCAATTGCATTTTCCAGTCCACGAGGAAACAGATAATGATGATCAGCCGAAGTAGTACACCCGGATAACAATAGCTCACACATTGCAGTTTTTGATGCAACGTATAGGCTATGCGGGGTTAAATTTTGCCAAACATTATATAATGTTGATAACCAGTCAAATAATTCTTTATCTAAAGATTTGTTAAAAGCCCGGGTTAGAGTTTGAAAATAATGATGATGGGTATTAATTAAACCCGGAATTACCACATGTTCACGAGCATCAATGATATTATCTATTTTTGTAATTGGCGTTTGTCCTGCGGCTACTAACTCGATAATTTTATCCTCATGGATAACAATTCCATTATCAGCATTATTAGCTAAAATAGCTAATGGACTTTTAATCCATGTTTTCATAAATTATCCTATTTCAATTTTTGGTTTCATTCCTGAAACATTCGTGCCTGTGTCCGGTAGAGTAACCTTTTTTCATTTGCATAGCCGCCCATCGAACGATGATAAACTAGCATATTATCCCATATTACCAAATCCCCGGGCTCCCATTTATGAATATAGCAATTATCTTCCCTGGTTAAATAATTCACTATTTTTGTTTTAATTTGTTCTGATTTTGTAATATCTAATCCGACTATATGGGCTATATTGATACCACCCATATATAATGCGTATTCATCTAAATTTTTTATATATTCAACCATATTATGATAGACTATCGCTAATTTTTCATGCTCTATATTATTTAGGTTAAAATCTGGTATATCATTGGGGTTAATACTGATTTGATTAATTTTGACAAAATTTAATAATTCTTTAGG
>JAJFBO010000241.1 GCA_020697025.1 Burkholderiales bacterium | reverse complement strand
ATGAAATAGTTAAGGTAGCAAATAAACAAAGGCTACAGATTAATTCACAAAATTGCGTACACTGCAAAGCCTGCGATATAAAAGATCCAACAGGTAATATTACCTGGATACCGCCCGAGGGCGGTAGCGGCCCTCAGTATAGTGAAACATAACATTAATCCACTATGGTTTAATTATTAGTTGTTTGATTGTTTGCTTCTACAAAGTTTAAGTCGATGTCATTGCCTATTTTTTTAAGTTCTATATTACTTCCATCGTTCCAGATAAGTTTAGTACCTGATACAGTGCATTCAATATCTTTTGCAAAGCATATTAAAGATACTTTTTCTTCTCCGCCAGTGTATTTACCCCTGCCTTTATAAGTTTTAGCTTCATCAGCAGGAGGCTTACTATTAATACCTATATTTTGGATATAAATTCCAAATGCATAATGTAAATTGTTTGCTACAGCACTTGCATATATAGTTTTTTTTATTACTGGTTTACTACCTTTATTACTTATATTATCTATACTGGAAACATATTCCCATTTTGAGGAAATACTGTTACTTGATAAATTGCTGCTAGTTTTTAAAGATAATAAAAACCTTTTAGGTTGTTGTGGGTCTTCAGATATCGTCTGACTTAGAAACGATTTTTCATCTAACGAAGTATTAATAGTAAGTTTAACGTTTGAAAATAGAGTAAATTCAGAATTAGTAGTATAACCATAAGTAGTGTTACGGCTCATTTTAACCGAAGCATTACCAGCTGTTTCAACATATTGACTAATTTGAACAGGTATTTCGACCGGATCAGTATTAATTGATGTAATACTATAATTAGGAGGACTAATTTGATTAACGGAATTAGGGTCGCGCAGAGTATCAGACGAGCCATTAATTGGCACTAAAACTCCCAGGACATTACTAACTTTATTAACTCCCTTATAATAAAGCTTACTCTTTATAATAACTGTTTTATCAGACCCTTTAGGGCAATTAGTCACAATATATGGCTTAGGTTGAGTATACCATTCTGAGATAATGGAATCAGGTTCTCCAATAACCGTGGCGCCAGGTGAATTACAAGCTTCACGAACCATATTTAGCAAATATGGCGGGAAGTCTTTAGCTAAAGGAAATAGTTTCTCATTATTTTTACCAATTAAAATATCCTTTATATCCTTTTTATATTTAGTAGTAATATTTTTAGCTTCCAACAGCGCATTCTCCCACTGTATAATGTTTCCATCAGCATATTTATAAAAGTAATTTATATTATAGCCGCCATTAATCCGATCTAAAAGCCAGGATGAATCAATATTATTGGTTTTTAGTGCATGATTAACTGTATTAATTTGATCACTGAGCATTAAATTAGTCTGGGCAGCGCGAAGGTCAATACCTGCCACAATATCTACAGCAATAGCGTTACAGTTTCTTCTCGTAGAAAATATTTCTCCATGGATATTTGCTTCATTACTTGCGTCATAACACATCATACGTAAATTGTTTGCAAGGGTTCTAGCATCATCAATTGATATTAGTTGTTGAAGGTCTTCTATTTGTTGAGCTCTTTCCCTAAATATATTTCCATAATTTAAATCATTTGTAAACAATTTTTTAAATCCAATTATATTATTATCTTGATAGCTTTGAGAAACCTCCTGTAAGCTTGAATAAGGAAAAAAACTAGTCTTATATTTTTGTTCTATATAGAAATCAAAAGCTTTTACTCTATCCTTATAAGGTCTAACATTAGAGGTTCTTATAATATCATTAACTTGTATCCATAGCGCCTCTTGATTAATTCCAATTAAATCTAATTGCTGCTTTATAGAGTCCATTCCTTTAGTCAACTCATTAAGCCTTGCTAAAACTTTAGGATCAGTTGAAACTTCTCCTTCAGGACAAGCAGCATTTATAGTAAAAGGAAATAAATGTGATAGACCAAAAGTAAATTCTCCAGCCATTTCAGCAGCCAAATCTAGAAAACTCTTAAAGTCAGAAGAGCAAATTGGAGCAAAAGGAGACTTAGTCTTAACTGGCTCTTCGGCCCAAACATTAATGCTACCTATTACCATTAAAACTATCAATAATTTATTTTTCATATTATAATCCATAAATTTTATACATGTAAAAGTTTGTGTTCGATAAATGTTTTATGATCACTGCAATAAGTATACTTTAAAACATAAAATATAACAATACTGAATTTCCGTATTCAAGTTTATCTGGCCCAGATGCAGAGCTCACTCAAACAAGAATGTAGGTTAAATTTTTTATAGAAACAAAGTAAAAACATATTATAACACGCCCATATAAACACCAATTAAATATATCATATATGATATAATCTGGGTTCTTTGTGGTTAATAAGACCCAGAGTAAGTTGCTATTAATTGGTCGCGATAATAGTAAAACAATAAAATTTTTTAATGGATAAAATACTATGAAATACTCAAATTTAAAAGCCACAGAGCGAAATGAGCACGGTCGAGGTGCGAGCCGCCGCCTGCGTCATAAAGGAATGGTTCCTGCAATTATTTATGGTTCAAATGCTGATGCAAAACCAGTAAGCCTGGATCATAATACTTTATTTTATGCGCTAAAACAAGAAAGCTTTCATACTTCGATTTTAAATCTTGAAGTAAATGGCAAAACAGAAAAAGTTTTACTGCGTGATTATCAAATGCATGCATTTCGTCCACAAGTATTACACATTGATTTTCAAAGAGTAAACGAAAAAGAAGAGATCCAGATCCGTGTCCCACTACATTTCTTAAATGAAGAAACAGCTCATGCAGTTAAAGTTCAAGGTGCACATATTACTACGATTTTAACTGATGTAGAAATTCGCGCTTTGGCTAAAGATATTCCACACTTTATTGAAGTTAATTTACAAGAAATTAAAATTGGCGATACAATTCATTTATCCAATTTAGTTTTACCTGAAGGGGTTAAATTAGTAAATCTTTTACGTGGTGATGATGCCGTAGTAGCTACTGCTGCTGGTATTGTTGAGGTTGC
>JAJFBO010000017.1 GCA_020697025.1 Burkholderiales bacterium | reverse complement strand
TTAAATAAATTTTGATTAGATGTAAGAATACAATGTCTATTAGAAGGAGTAGTAGGATTAAATGTTTTCATATTAGCCTTTTATAAGATTCATAAAATGAACAGCAATAGTTCCTCTAACATAATATAACACAACAAGTATAGCTAAACCAATAGCAGATTCAGCAGCAGCAACAGTAAGTATAAATAATGCAAATAATTGACCAATTTCATCATCTAAATAAATAGAAAAAATAATAAAATTTAAATTAACAGCAAGTAACATTAATTCAATAGACATTAACATTATAATTATATTTTTACGATTTAAAAAAGTACCACTTATACCTAAAATAAATAAAATAATAATAAAATATAAATATTTAATTAAATCAATAATCATTTATATAAAAAAGATAGGTAATAATGGATTTGAACCATTAACCCCCTCGGTGTAAACGAGGTGCTCTAGCCAATTGAGCTAATTACCTATAAAAAATAAATATAAGGTAATCCAGCCACAGATTCCTCTACGACTACCTTGTTACGACTTCACCCTGGTCACTAATTTACCGTGATTAGTAATGATTTAACAAATATTTAAAGTTTTAAATATAATCATAAATTTATAAAACAAATAAATATAAAGTTAAATCATAACACTAACTTCAGATAAAATTAATTCCCTTGGCGTGACGGGCGGTGTGTACAAGGCCCGAGTACATATTCACCGTGGCGTTCTGATCCACGATTACTAGCGATTCCAACTTCATGTTTTCGAATTGCAGAAAACAATCCGAACTGAGGTAATGTTTCGGGATTTGCTCCAATTTACATTATTGCTTCCCTTTGTAATTATCATTGTAGCACGTGTGTAGCCCAGTATATAAGGGTCATAAGGACTTGACGTCATCCTCACCTTCCTCCTGTTTATCACAGGCAGTAAAATTAGAGTGCTCATCTTAATATGGTAGCAACTAAAAATAAGGGTTACGCTCGTTACAGGACCTAACCAAACATCTCACGACACGAGCTGAAGACAGCCATGCAACACCTGTATTAGAACATGTAAAAAACATCTCTGTTTAATACTTCGTCTAATATGCAAATACTGGTAAGGTTCTGCGCGTTGTATCGCATTAAACCACATGCTCCACCGCTTGTGCAGGCCTCCGTCAATTTCTTTGAGTTTCAACCTTGCGGCCGTACTTCCCAGGCGGAGTGTTTAACGTGTTAACTTTAATACTGAAATAAATAATCCAATATTTAACACTCATCATTTACAGCATGGACTACTGGGGTCTCTAATCCCGTTTGCTACCCATGCTTTCGCATCTCAGCGTCAGTAAATATTACTAGATAGTTGCTTTCACCAAATGGTCTTCCTTCTAATATTTACAGATTTTATCCCTACACTAGAAATTCTACTATCCTGTATAAAACTCAAGTCTATTAGTTTTGAATTCATCTCTAAAATAACAATTTTAGAATTTCAAATTCAACATAATAGACCGCCTACATGCCCTTTACGCCCAATTATTCCGAATAATACTAGTCCCCCCTGTATTACCGCGGCTGCTGGCACAGAGTTAGCCGGGACTTCTTTTGCAAGTACGGTCATTATCATCCTTGCCGAAAGAGTTTTACACCAAAATAGGCTTCATCACTCACGCGATATTGCTGGATCAAGCTTTCGCCCATTGTCCAATATTCCCCACTGCTGCCTCCCGTAAGAGTCTGGGCCGTGTTTCAGTCCCAGTGTGGCTGATCATCCTCTCAGACCAGCTAAGGATCAAAGGCTTGGTAAGCTTTTACCTTACCAACTACCTAATCCTACATAAGCTCATCTAACAGCGATAAAATCTTTTATTTTATTTGGTATTAATACAAAACAGATATTTTAAATATCCATTTTTCTGGTTAGTTATACCATATATGTATCCCAAACTATTAGATTAATTCTTATGCATTACTCACCCGTACGCCACTTAATACTGAATATTCAATATTACGTTCGACTTGCATGTGTTAAGCATATCGCTAGCATTCATTCTGAGCCAGAATCAAACTCAAATCTTTTTATATTATTTAATCTCCTTGTTTTACACTTTTTATAAAATACAAATAAATAATCATTACTCGCTATCGGACTCGAACCGATAAATAAACAGATTTTAAGTCTGTCGTGTCTACCAATTCCACCAAGCGAGTCTTATTTTAGAATATTATTATATTGTTTGAGTATATTGGGACTCGAACCCAAGACAATTGGATTAAAAGTCCAATGCTCTAACCAACTGAGCTATATACCCATAATATTTATTTTTTAAATAAGATGATTATTTATATTTTATACATTTCAATATTAAACTTAAATAATATCGTAGTTAATTATTATTTTTAATAAAAAGAATCAATATTTAATATTAATTATATTTATTAAAAGATTAATTAAATATATGATATTTGTTAAAACTTGTTAAAAAAGAACGAAACAAATGTGAATATTTCTTTTCAAAATATACAGATTTTATACCAGATTCTTTCATTGTTTCAATAAAAATTTGAAAAAATGAATTAATATGGTTATTTAATAATTTATTAATAATTTTATTAAATATATTAAGTTTTTGAATAAATATATGATTAGAAGATATTGTGGTTATATTAATATTATTAAAATAAATATCAATATATATATGTTTATTAGATTTATTTATATTTAATTTAACTAAATTATTCATACTATTTTTTTTTACCTTCTTTAAAATTTATTTTTTCATTTTCAAATAAAATACCTTTACCTTTATAAGGATCTGGTTGTTTAAATAAACGTATTTGATATGCATATTCTTTAATTTTTTGAATATCTAATCCATATAGATATAATATTGTATTATTTATACACTTAACCTTAATAGAATTAGGAATAGGTATTTTAATTATATTTGTATATCCTAATTTTAATTTAATATATCTATTTTCAATAAAAACACGATATCCAACCCCGACTAATTTTAATTTAACAATAAATGCTTTATTTACACCAATAATCATATTATTGATTAACATTCTATATGTTCCCCAAAGAGCCCTATCTGTTGATTTTATTACTAATTTGTTTTGATCTTTAAATAATTTTATTTTTTCTGGTATTTTTTTTATTAATATTCCAAGTTTCCCAATAACTATTAAATAGTTATTATTAATTTCTATTTTTATATTATCAGGTATCATTATAACATTTTTACCTATATGTGACATATCGATTTTTTTTTGAAATATTTTAAATATATAGTAATTATAAAATAATTTATAAATATAAATTATTTATTAATATGGCTATTAATCCAATTAATATATTCATCTAATGAAACAACTTCAACAACAATAGGCATAAAACCATGATTTACACCACATATTTCAGAACATTGTCCATAATAAACACCTTCACGTTGAATGAACATAGAAACTTGATTTAATCTTCCAGGAATAGCATCAATTTTAACACCAAAAGAAGGAATTGTCCAACTATGGATAACATCAGTTGATGTTGCTATTAATCTAATATGAGTATTAACAGGTACTTTAATACGATTATCTACTTCTAATAAACGGAATTGTCCTTCTTGAAGAGAATCTTCAGGTAACATATAACTATCGATTATTAATGATTCTTTGTTATCAATATTATAATCAGAATATTCATATGTCCAGTACCATTGATGACCAATTGCTTTAATTGTCATTGCAGGATCAATTAATTCATCCATTGAATATAATAATGCAAATGATGGTATAGCAATTAATAATAATATAATAGCAGGAGTAATAGTCCATACTATTTCAAGAGTTGTATTATGTGTATATTTTTTTGGTTTTAATAATAATCTTGGTTGTTTACCATTATATAATTTAGGTGTCCAATAAATCCAAGATGGTGAAAATTTAGATGTTTTTGCACTAAATAACCATACAATTCTAATAATAACCCATGTAACAGTAGTTAATACTATTATTAAATAAAAAGAAACTTCATTATGTAAATCAATAATACCTGAACTAATTGGTGTTGCTGGATCTTGAAAACCTAATTGATTAGGTAAAGGAGCATCAGTATTAGTTAAATTTAAAAATATATTTAACATATTACCGAATGTCAGGATCGAACTGACGACCTACTGATTACAAATCAGTTGCTCTACCAATTGAGCTAATTCGGCAAAAAAAATTAAATAGGCTTAATAGGATTTGAACCTACAACTTTGCCGTTATGAGCGGCACGTTCTAACCATTAAACTATAAGCCTAAAAATGCGGATGAAGAGAATCGAACTCTTAATATTCTGCTTGGAAGGCAGACGCTTTAGCCAATTAAGCTACACCCGCAAAAATAAAGTATGTATATATTTATAAAAAAAAACATATAGACTGATAAGGTTATTGGAGTAAATTAGTACTATTTAGCAAAATGTTACCATTGTAAGACATATAGCCTATATAGTTATAATCTATAACAACTCCAAAAAGGAGAATTAGTTTTGAGTTAGAATTCCTACTTAATATGCATTCAGTAGTTATTCTGTCTATAGGTGACTACCAAGCAATGCTATTGACATAACAACTTGTACATCAGAGCTATATTCAACCAAGTCCTCTCGTACTAAAGTTAAGAACTCTCAATTCTCCTACACCAACGGTAGATAGGGACCGAACTGTCTCACGACGTTCTGAACCCAGCTCACGTACCACTTTAATCGGCGAACAGCCGAACCCTTGGAACCTTCTTCAGCTCCAGGATGTGATGAGCCGACATCGAGGTGCCAAACGACTCCGTCGATATGAACTCTTGGGAGTCATTAGCCTGTTATCCCCGGCGTACCTTTTATCCGTAGAGCGATGGTCTTTCCACACAGAACCACCGGATCACTATGACCGACTTTCGTCTCTGTTAGACTTGTTAGTCACACAGTCAGGCAAGCTTATTGCCATTATACTCTACAATTGGTTTCTGACCAATTTGAGCTTACCTTCGCACACCTCCGTTACTCTTTGGGAGGTGACCGCCCCAGTCAAACTATCAATTATACAGGGTTCAACATTCAGATAATGAATTATTGTTTAAGCTATAAAAGATTTAAAGAGTGGTATTTCAATGTTGCCTTCACAATTAACTGGCGTTAAGGCTTAATAAGCAACCCACCTATACTACACATTAAACTTTTATTAACACTATATAAGTATAGTAAAGGTGCACGGGGTCTTTCCGTCTAGCCGCTGGAACTCCGCATCTTCACGGAGAATTCAATTTCGCTGAGTAAATGTTGGAGACAGTGGGGAAGTCGTTACGCCATTCGTGCACGTCGGAACTTACCCGACAAGGAATTTCGCTACCTTAGGACCGTTATGGTTACGGCCGCCGTTTACTAGGACTTAGATTCAAAGCAAAAACCTCTCCTCTTAATCTTCTAGCACCGGGCAGGCGTCAGATCCTATACATCATCTTACGATTTCGCAGAATCCTGTGTTTTTGGTAAACAGTCGCTACCCCCTGCTCTGTGCCACCAATACAATATAATATTGGTACTCCTTCTTCCGAAGTTACGGAGTCATTTTGCCGAGTTCCTTCAACACTTTTATCTCAAACACCTTAGTATACTCTACTAGTCCACCTGTGTCAGTTTAGGTACGGTCTTATATTATTGATGTTCTTTCCTGAAATCATTAAAGCTATACAAACAATTCAATCAGTTTATATAACTTTCATAATTTGTAACTTATCAATAGGCTATGAAATATTAATCAATGATTCTCATTAATTATGACTTTCGTCCTCATCTTAGAGACCGGCTAACTACTAAGCTGTTTATCAATGCATAAGAAAACCTTGGACATTCGGTGACAATGTTTGATTGTTAATTGCTACTCATGTCAGCATTCTCACTTCTGATATCTCCAATAAGTCTCACGACTTTTCTTCATCGACATACAGAACGTTCCGCTACCATAAAATATTCGTAGTTTCGGTAAATAACTTAAGACCCTATACATTTTCGGTGCTACATAGCATTTAATTCGACCAGTGAGCTGTTACGCTTTCTTTAAAGGATGGCTGCTTCCAGGCCCACCTTCTGGTTGTCTTTGCTTTATAACATCCTTTTACACTAAGTTATTATTTAGGGACCTTAACTAACGATCAGGGCTGTTTCCCTTTTGACTATGAACCTTCGCGCTCACTGTCTGTCTGTTATGTTATTTATTTATTTATATTTTGAGTTTCGTTGAGTTTGGTAAAACAATTTGTTCCCCTAGCTCATCGGGTGCTCTACCCTAAATAAATATCACATAACGCTCTACCTAAATAGATTTCGCGGAAAACCAGCTATCTTCGAGTTTGATTAGCCTTTCACCCCTAACCACAAATCATCTCAGTATTTTGCAACATACACGAGTTCGGTCCTCCAATGTGTTTAACCACATCTTCAACCTGTTCATGGCTAGATCACTCGATTTCGGGTCTCATGAATACAACTAATAGTTATGTTATAACTTGCTTTTGCTATGCCTATATCTAACGACTTAAGCTTGCTGTATTAATGAACTCGCTGACCCATTATGCAAAAGGTACGCCATCACAATAAATTATTGCTATGACTGCTTATAGACATTCCGTTTTAGGTTCTATTTCACTCCTATTTGGTTCTTTTCACCTTTCCCTCACGGTACTTGTGCACTATCGGTTATTGAGGAGTATTTAGGCTTAGATGGTGGTCCACCTATTTTCAAACAGAATTTCACGTGTTCTGTTTTACTTTTTCTTTAGTAATTTTTTATTTTTTATACAGGGCTTTCACCTTCTTTGGCAAGATTTTCCAATCTTTTCTAATAATTTTATTACTAAATAGCCTATTTCCGTATTCGTTCGCCACTACTAACAGAATCTCAGTTGATTTATATTCCTTTAGCTACTTAGATGTTTCAGTTCGCTAAGTATTTAATTATGATATATGATTTTATCATAATTTTATTTCATTCATTATGGGTTTTCCCATCGGATAATTATGGATCTCCTTTTATTAAAAATCACCATAATATTTCGTTATTTTTATAACGTCCTTTATTATCTCTCAATACCAAGGCATCCACGAAATGTCCTTTTTTTACCTTATCAGTTTATTATATGTTAATTTTTAATTTTTACACTTATTATATTTTGTTTGGAAGTGGACTCGAACCACTGACTTAAGGATTTTCAGTCCTTTACTCTAACCGACTGAGTTATCCAAACTTAAATAATATAAATTTATAACCATAGAACTAAACTGTTTCATGTTTCCCGCTTTTTCAGCAGTAATTATGAATAAAGAATATTTCACCTTTTGAATTCTATATGGTTTCTGGTGTTTCCATTCTTACAAAGACAGTCAAGTTTTTATATGGTTATAAATTTTATGCTCTTATTATATATTATTATTAAAACATAGATCTTTATTATATATAATAATCTTTTTTATATTTATTTATTGTTAATAACAATACTATAATTATTTATATCTAAAATATTTTAATATTATATCACATTTTATATCAATAAAAATTAAATATTTCTAAATACCTTTCTTCCTATAAATATAATTGATATGTTTATATTATATGTTATATATATTAATATATATTATATAACATATTATATAAATATATTAATTATAGTTAATAATATTAATGGCATCCCTTATGAGATTTGAACTCATGTTTATACCATGAAAAGGTACTGTCCTAACCAACTAGACGAAAGGGACATTCATTAAAAATGGACCTAAGTAGATTCGAACTACTGACTTCACGCTTATCAAGCGTTTACTCTGACCGACTGAGTTATAGGTCCATCAATATTTTTAATAAAATTATTTCCCAATAATAATATCTTTTATGTTAATTATATATAACATATTTAAATAAATAATTATGTATAATTACATTGCTTTATATATCTTATTATATATAAATAATTATAATTAATAATAAATTACTATAAAGATAAAGAATATTAAATATATATACTTAACATATAGAAATATCAATTCTTAAATGGAAAAGGCAGGATTCGAACCTGCGATGTCGATAAGACAACAGATTTACAGTCTGCCACATTAAACCACTCCGTCACTTTTCCTAATTTTAAATCTTTTATAAAACACTCCCTAAGTAGGAATCGAACCTACGACCTAATGATTAACAGTCATTCGCTCTAACCAGCTGAGCTATTAGGGAATATAACTATATACATAAAAATAAGATTATAAATAATAAATTATTAAAAAATAAAAATGTTATTACAATCAGCTAAATTAATAGGTGCAGGATTAGCTACAATAGGATTAGCAGGAGCAGGAGCAGGTATTGGAACAGTTTTTGCAGCATTAATCAATTCTATGGCGCGTAATCCTTCTTTACAAAAACAATTATTTGCTTATGCTATTTTAGGTTTCGCATTAACTGAAGCTATTGCATTATCTGCATTAATGATGGCATTCTTAATATTATTTACATTCTAATTTATATTTTTATTTAAGTAAAAATATAGACGATATAGTTTAGTTGGTTATAACATTGGAATCATAATCCAAATGTCAGGGGTTCAAGTCCCTTTATCGTCAATTATATTATTTATATAAATATTAATAGTGTTATATTATTAAATATTAATAATGTTAAATTATTATATACATTCACTAAGATATTCAAATAATAAAAAATAATTAAATAATAATATATATATAAAAATAAAAAAAAATAAAATAAAATGTTTATACCAAAATATACAAAATATAAAAAAGCACAAAAAGGTTTTATGCCAAAAGGAAAATCATTAAGATGTAATCAATTAAATTATGGTAAATATGGAATAAAAGCAGTAGAAGCTGGTAAAATAACATCACGTCAAATAGAAGCAACACGTAGAGCTATTATGCGTAAAATTAAACGTATTGGTAAAGTTTGGATTAGAATTTTCCCAGATATACCTGTTAGTCGTAAACCTGCTGAAGTGAGAATGGGTAAAGGTAAAGGTGCTACTGAATTTTGGATATGTAAAATAAAAGCTGGTCGTATTTTATTTGAAATTGATGGTATTTCATTAATTGATGCAAAGAAAATATTTTATAATGCATCATCTAAATTACCAGTTTTAACTAAATTTGTTTATAAATAGTTTATTAAAAAATAATTATATAATTATGTATATATAAATAATATATATATTATTTATTAAATATATATAAAACTATAATGATAGAAAAATAGTTAGTTTATGTGTATACATTAAAATAGGAGAAGCAAATATAAAAAATAAAACAATAAATATACATAAAAAAAAATGTAACGTAATTAACTTATAAATAAAAATTTGAATTCAATTAAAATGAGTTGGGTACAAAGATGGGTATTCTCTACGAACCATAAAGATATAGGTACATTATATTTAATATTTGGTATTTTTTCTGGAATATTAGGAACAATGTTCTCTATATTCATTAGATTAGAATTAGCTTTTCCAGGAAATCAATTTTTAAATGGAAATCATCAATTATTTAACGTTATTATTACAGCACATGGATTATTAATGGTATTCTTCTTAGTTATGCCAGCATTAATAGGTGGTTTTGGTAATTGGTTTGTTCCAATATTAATAGGTGCACCAGATATGGCATTCCCAAGATTAAATAACATTAGTTTTTGGTTATTACCACCATCATTATTATTATTATTATGTTCATCATTAATTGAAGTAGGTGCAGGTACAGGTTGGACAGTTTATCCACCATTATCAGCATTACAATCTCATTCAGGTCCATCTGTTGATTTAGCTATTTTTAGCTTACATTTATCAGGTGCAGGTTCTATATTAGGTGCTATTAACTTCATTACTACAGTATTTAATATGAGAGCTCCTGGATTAACAATGAACAGATTACCTCTATTTGTATGGGCATTATTAATAACTGCATTCTTAATCTTATTATCATTACCTGTATTTGCTGGAGCGATCACAATGTTATTAACAGATCGTAACTTTAACACAACATTCTATGATCCAGCAGGTGGAGGAGATCCTGTATTATATCAACATTTATTCTGGTTCTTTGGACATCCTGAAGTTTATATATTAATCGTTCCTGGTTTTGGTATAGTTAGCCATATTATTGTAAAATATTCATCTAAAAAAACAATATTTGGTTATTTAGGAATGGTTTACGCTATGTTATCTATCGGAATATTAGGATTTATCGTATGGGCACACCATATGTATACTGTGGGTATGGATATTGATACTCGTGCATATTTTACAGCTGCTACAATGATTATTGCTGTACCAACAGGAATAAAAATATTTAGCTGGTTAGCTACAATGTGGCGTGGTATGGTTATTTATTCAACTCCAATGTTATTTGCAGTTGGATTTGTATTCTTATTTACTATGGGAGGATTAACAGGTGTTATCTTATCTAATGCTGCTCTTGATATAGCATTCCATGATACATATTATGTTGTAGGACATTTCCATTATGTGTTATCTATGGGTGCAGTATTTGCTATGTTTGG
>JAJFBO010000240.1 GCA_020697025.1 Burkholderiales bacterium | reverse complement strand
ATAATAAAAATTATATCTAGCTGAGGTTTAAACAGTAATTTAAGCTACTTTCACACCAGTTGAGCCAAAGCCACCTTCACCGCGAGCAGTCTCAGATAATACTTGTACTTCAGAGAAACTAGCTTGTTCAAATTTAGCTATAATCATTTGCGCAATTCTCATGCCGCGGGTGATAATGAAATCCTCATCACCTAAATTGATAAGTATTACTCCAACTTCGCCACGATAATCGGCATCAATTGTACCTGGTGTATTTAAAACTGTAACACCATTTTTAAGGGCAAGACCAGATCTTGGTCTGACTTGTGCTTCATATCCTTTAGGTAAAGCAATTTTAATGCCGGTTGGAATTAATTTTCTTTCACCTTTTTTAAGAACGATATCATTTGTTACTGCCGCAAGTAAATCCATACCTGCGCTTTGTTCGGTTGCATATGCTGGAAGCGGAAGATCTGCTGCTATTTCTAATTTTACAATTTCTACATTAACTGACATGGAAAACTCTCTTTATTTATAGTATTAATGATCTTTGAAAGATAATTTTATAAACGTAAAAAAGCAATATAAATATGTTATATCATCACCTAAGCCATTTACGAGGTGTAACAACAACCAGTTGGTTAGATAGCAAGCATAGTTTTTCTTTTGGTAGATATTATAACCCAAACTTTATCGATTTTGGCAAACTTAAAGTAATAAATGAAGATGTGATTGCGCCTATGAGTGGTTTTCCGCCCCACAGTCACAATAATATGGAAATTCTTACTTATGTTACTAAAGGTACTCTTACCCATAAAGATAGTTTAGGTAATAGTTCTAATATTATGCCTGGCGAAATCCAAATTATGAGTGCAGGACAAGGTATTATGCATAGTGAATATAATAACTCACCTACAGAGTCGGTACATTTGCTACAAATATGGATATCACCGAATATGAAAAATTTAATTCCTTCTTACCAACAAAAGAAAATAGATTTTAGGAAAAATGAGCTAATCTTAATTGCTTCTTCAAATTCCCAAAGAAGTGCAGTTATGATTAACCAGGACGTAAGTGTTTATGTAGGGTTTTTAAGTAATGCGGAGATTGAGTTTAGCAATAAAAAAGAGAATTCTTGGTTGCAAATGATAAAGGGGGAAGCGAATCTAAATGGTATAAAATTAAGCCAAGGAGATGGAATTGGTATAATACAGGAGGAAATAGTTACTATTGAAGCAACTAATGAAACTGAATTTTTACTATTTAGCAACCTATGAAGCGTTAAGTAAAAATATTTAAAAATCGGTTGACAATATATGGTAGTATCGCTACATTGAGCAAGCATACAAATTGGCGTAACCTCTTTAGTATTGTATGTAGGTCCTATGAGTAAAAATAACAATCTCTCCCCTTCCACTAATAACTATTTTATTAAACCACTGACAAATACAGTAACAAAATTTACTACTGTTGACATACCAGTTATAGGGATAGTTGGGCAATTTAAAGATCCTATACCGAATTTTGCTGGCGCTTTAGTTGGTCAGTATATTAAAGATTTTTCGAAAATAAACTTAGGAAATGTTACTACACCGTTCGGTGACTTCAATTGTACTTATGCGGCTAATGCTATAAGCGGAGGCGTAAAAAACGTTATAAAAGGTAAGCCATTTTATACAGGAATGGCAAGTAATATTGCCACCGATTTAGCTAAAGATTATGGCTATAACATGGAATCTGCTATATACACGATAAAGGCGACTGAAAAAGTTTCAGAGTATGTAATACCTGCTTTAATTGCTGCTAGAACTCTTAATCCATTTAAAGCAGGTATTGAACTAAATAAAGTTGGTACCAATATTAATATGGGCTTTATGATAGGTACTGCCTTAGTATTTTCTAAGGAAGTAATTAACTATTATTGTGGACCTATTTTAAAAGATATGATTAGTGATGGTTTATTTTCTGCAATAGAAAATCTAACATATGTATACGATTCATCTATAAACTCTCTTTATCCTATTGAATCTTACTATGACTTATTTAAAAGCAATTCAGAATGCCTAAATTTTCAAACAGAGAGTTATAACTATACTGTTTTAATAAATAATGAAATAAATAATGAAAATAAGGTTTTAATAATAGGCGAGTTTTCCCACTCCTCTTGAGACGTTATTGCAGGGTTAATATTTTGCGGACTTAATTATCGTATGAGTTTATGGTCTTGTTGAAAACATGGGTATCCTTGGGCTTGACCCAAGGATACCCATGTAATGACTGTATGGCATAAGACCTTACAACTAATCATTTTCTTTATTTAATTAATTTTTACGAATATTTTTTAGCAACCCACCATAAATCAAGCAAACCCTAGATTTTAAGGTAAAATAATATTTTTTCTCCATAGCTTACATAAGTATAAAATATGTGGTATAATACACTTATAAGGGGTTTTTTCCTTTAAATGTAGGTATATATGCATAACGATGATAATTTAAATCCACTTAGAAGCAATGGGTTTAAAGAATTTATAATAAAAACATTTGATACGGTATCGCCAGGCGAAGAATTTCTTGATAATTGGCATATCGATTTAATAGCACATAAGCTTGAGCAAGCAAGAATAGGGAAAATTAAGCGGCTAATTATCAATATGCCGCCACGTGCGCTTAAATCAATATGTATAAGTGTTGCCTGGCCGGCTTGGATTCTTGGTAATGATCCAACTGCTAAAATCATGGCGGCAAGTTATTCAAAAATATTAAGTATTAAACATTCTTTGGATTGTCGTGTGGTTATAAATTCGCCTTGGTATAAGCAGCAATTTCCAAATGTACAGATCACATATGATCAGAACGAGAAATCAAAATTTACTACCACTGAGCGTGGCTTCAGATTTGCAACTTCGGTACTTGGGACTGCAACGGGTGAGGGGGGAGATTTTTTAATAGTTGATGATCCTTTAAGCCCTATGCAGGCATTATCAGAAACAACAAGAACTCAGGCAAATAAATGGTTTGAGTAAACTTTTGTCAGCCGTTTAAATGATAAAAAGAACGGTGTA
>JAJFBO010000239.1 GCA_020697025.1 Burkholderiales bacterium | reverse complement strand
ATGACTATAATTTGTGCAGTAAGTACAATGTATATAACACCATGGGCGACTGCAACTTCTGAAGAATATGCAAATTATTTATCCAAACAGCAAACGGCTATGTTGATTTCGCCAGGAGTATTTAAGGAAAATGGTGCGGGGGATCAGGTATTTTATTTAGAAAAATATAGTATAAACCCAAGTTTTGCGCAAAATATTTTTATTCAATATGTAGAGCAAAACGGTTCTCCATATAATATTACGGCAAAAGCAGGTAAAATTGAGACCCGGGATGGGATATCCAGTGTTATTTTAAAAAATGCACACCGATATGATCTGGCTAATACAGGAGATAATATTTTTCAATTAAATTTTGATGAATTCAAGGCAAGTATTAAGGTTGATTATAAGCCGCGGGATAAATCCGATGTTGGAATCTCAACCTCGACGATTAAGCAACTATATAAGAAAAATAATAATAATGCCAGGGCTGAGATATGCTGGAGAATATCTGTTGCCGCAATGATGTTCGTTATGGCTTTATTAGTTGTACCAATTAGTATTCAAATAGGTAGAGTGCAAAATAGTGTAGTATTTATCATGCCAATTGTTATGTATGGAATTTATGAAAATTCAGTTCTCACAATTAATGGCTATATTAATTCTGGTGCGCTATCTTCTATGGGATATGTATTTATCATACATATTATTATGGTAGCAATTGCTATTTTGTTAACTTATATGAAAACATTTCCCAAAGGTTATTTCAGGTCAAAAAATAAGTAATGAATATAATTACCCGATATATAATAAAAAAGTGTTTATTTTATACATTTTTAATGGCTATGGCTACTATAATATTAATTTCAATGTTTAATATTTTAGGACAGTTAGGTGATGTAAATAAGGGGTTATATACCACTACTGCCATGTTGTTTTATACTATTTTGCTTATTCCAAATTATATATATTTACTAATGCCATTGGCAGTATTAATTGGTGTTATGTCAGGAATGTTAAGCTTAGTTAATTATTCTGAATATGCGATTATTCGTACTTCGGGGGTTTCCCTTAAAAGAGTTACTGCTATATTATTTGGTTTTGGTTTTGCCTTTAGTATTCTAACTTTTATATTTGGTGAGTTAGTTGGTCCAGAAGCTAATCACTACGCACAGGTATATAAAATGGAAAAAATGAAACAAATAGTTTCAACTAATTTACACTCCGGTATTTGGAGTAAGGACGGCGCTAATGCATTTGTCAATATTAAGCAGGTAATGCCGGATACTACAATTGTCGGAATAAATATTTTTATATATGACGATGAGCTTAAACTAAAATATTTTAAAAAAGCCGATGATGGCAAATATGATGAAAAACGTAAATTATGGATATTAAGCCACTTAAAGCAATATGATTATACCAAACAGGACATAGTCACTACAGAATCTACTAATTATGAATGGCATACAGCAATTGAACCAAGTTACTTTAGCGTATTAGTGGTTGCTCCGGAAGATATGTCAGCTCTATCATTACTTACCTATATGCATCATTTAGATATCAACCATCAATCTACACAGCGGTATGAAATAGCATTTTGGAATAAGCTTCTTTACCCATTAGCTTGTATTTCAATGGCCTTGATTGCATTGGCTTTCACACCAAATAATCGGCGGAATATTAATCTGGGCGTTAAGTTATTTGCCGGTAGTTTAATAGGGGTTGCTTTTTTCTTTACTACCCGTTTAATTGGCTTTATGGCGCTTATCTTTGCCTGGAACGCTATTATTTCATCACTATTGCCAACTGCCATATTATTTAGTTTAGGATGGTATTTTGTAATCCGCAAAGAATAAACAAATAGCAGCAAAAGTTATAAGTCAATCTCTTTGTCTTTATCTATAATAGCCACATCTTCTATTAAATCTGGCCGGTTAATGCTTTGAGCAAGTTGGGTCAGTTTACTTTTAACTTTAGGGGTAAGGGGCTTACGCCGTACTGAGTTAGTTGTTGTTTGCGGCCTGATTCGGGTAATTATACCGGCAAAAGAATAATGATGATTTTTAAAACTTTCTAATATCTGGTTTGCCATACCTGTGAAAATATGTTTGAGTGTTGAATTATCCAAATACAAAATTACTAAATTTTTATCATTATCAACTGCACCAATATGGCAGTGGTTAATTAAATGTTCGGGTAAAATTTTATGCAAAATTTGATTTAATTCATCGAGTTTAGAAAATTTTTGTGATAAGTCCTGTAAGCTTCTTGCATCTTCTAGCACACTATCTATTTTTTTAGTTTCCCGCATTAGATAATACCCATTTTAGTGAAATTAAATAATTATTAAATTAAAAACTGCACTCTAATAATACCCAGCCGTCAATACTATTTATAACTATTACCTTATCAAACCACTGTTTATAAATACCAGTTAACTCGTCACTTTGAATATCTAAAATCCCGGATAAAATCAGTTTTTTTCCAGTAAGTTTAGCTAATGCAGGAGCAAGTATTCTTAATGGATTAGATAATATATTAGCAACCACAAATTCAAATTTTTTATTATTTACATAATCGGTTGTACCAAACTTAATATCTACATTATTTATTGCGGCATTAGATTTGCTTGCTTCAAGCGCCTGTTCATCAATATCAATACCATATACTTCATTAGCGCCAAATTTTTTAGCTGCAATTGCCAAAATTCCCGAACCACAACCATAATCCAAAACATTTTTAGTCACAGAATTTACATTACAGCTAATCCAATCCAGACACATAAATGTGGTGGGGTGCGAACCAGTACCAAAAGCCAGTCCAGGATCCAGCGTAATTGTTACTGCTTCCCCCATAAGCCCTGCACTTCATAACCTGGTTCATTAAATAATGGCTGCTCTAATGAAGTACCTTCGTGTTGATCAGTAACCGTAGCTGATAATGCATCTAACTCCATAAAAATATCAGATAATCTATCTGCAGATTTAGAGTCAACATCAATAACTAACTGGATAAATCCCATATTTATTTATTCTTAAGATAATTTTCGAGATAATGGATAGACCTTGCACCTTCGCAAAATCCTGCTTCGTTTAACATTTCCAGATGAAGCGGGATGTTGGTTTTAATACCGCTAAATGAAGTTTCAAGTAATACGCCTTTCATGCGGTTAATAGCTTCTTTCCTGTTTTCACTATGTACTATTAGTTTCGCTATCATTGAATCGTAATAAGGTGGTACAGTATAACCTGCGTAAACATGAGAATCAATTCTAACCCCATTTCCACCAGCAAAATGGCATTGTTCAATTTTACCCGGCGATGGAACAAAGGTAAAGGGATCTTCAGCATTTACCCGGCATTGTATTGCATGGCCCTTAAATTCTATATCTGCTTGTCTATAGCGAAGTTTCTCACCACTGGCAATATATAACTGTTCTTTAACAATATCAATTCCGGTTATCATTTCAGTAATGGTATGCTCAACCTGTACCCTTGTATTCATTTCAATGAAATAAAATCGTCCATTTTCATATAAAAACTCAAAAGTTCCTGCACCACGATATTTAATTAGCTTACACGCTTTAATACATACATTGCCAATTTCCTTACGAATTTTGGCACTTATTCCCGGAGCGGGGGCTTCTTCAATAACTTTCTGGTGGCGGCGCTGCATTGAGCAGTCACGTTCTCCGAGATGAATCACATTGCCATATTCATCTGCCAAAATCTGAACTTCAATATGTCTTGGGTTTTCCAGATATTTTTCCATATATACTGCAGGGTTGCCAAAGCCAGATTGGGCCTCACTACGGGTAATTTCAAGAGCTTTAATTAACTCACTTTCTTCGTATACTACACGCATACCTCGTCCACCGCCACCTGAGACTGCTTTAATTATCACCGGGTAGCCAACTTTTTTGGCAATCCTGATTACTTCATTATTATTAAGTGGCAACTCGCCATCTGAACCAGGTACTACTGGAACACCAGCAAGGATCATTGCTTCTTTTGCTTTAACTTTATCACCCATAGCAGCAATTGCATCACTTCTGGGGCCTATAAAGATAAACCCACTACCTTCTACACGTTTGGCAAATTCTGCATTTTCTGATAAAAAGCCGTACCCTGGATGGATAGCCTGGGCATTAGTAATTTCTGCAGCTGCAATAATAGATGGGATATGCAGGTAGCTCATAGCAGATTTTGCTGGTCCAATACATACTGACTCATCAGCTAATTTTACGTATTTGGCATCTTTGTCAGCCTCCGAATAAATAGCAACAGATTTAATTCCAAGCTCGCGACATGCACGTTGTACACGCAGTGCGATTTCGCCACGATTAGCAATTAATACTTTTTCAAACATGTTTATGTCCTAAACTGATTATGCAATTATAAATAAAGGCTGTCCAAATTCAACAGGGGCACCATCGGCAACTAAAATTTCTTTGATTGTACCAGCTTGGTCAGATTCTATCTGGTTCATCAGCTTCATCGCTTCGATAATGCATAATACCTGGCCAACCTTAATTTCCTGGCCTGCTTCAACAAATGATTGTGAGGTAGGTGATGAAGACCGGTAAAATGTACCAACCATAGGTGAAGTAATATGACGTCCCGAGCTTGCTTCAAGAGGTGCAGAAGCAGCCTCTCTTATATTATTATTCATTGACGCAACTACTTTGGGAGAGGCTAATACAGGTTCCTGCTGCGCCGTATTCTGGGTATGCATAGCGGCTTGAGGTGTTATGGGCGCTAAAGAGTTATAACCACCTGCTGTAATTTTTAATTTATCATCGCCTTCAGCAATTTCCAGTTCAGCAATACCAGATTCTTTAACCAAATCTACGATTGCTTTTATCTTTTTTATATCCATATTGACTAACTCCTTTATAGATAATTCTTTATAATGTATTCCAGGGCAAAGATATAACTATGTTCGCCAAAACCTGAGATAACTCCGACTGCTATATCAGAGAAATAAGAAAAATGGCGAAATTCTTCGCGTTTGTATATATTACTTAAATGAACTTCGATACAGGGTTTGCCGCTGGCAAGTAGAGCATCGCGTAAGGCAACACTCGTGTGCGTAAACCCAGCCGGATTAATAATGATAAAGTCATAATCAGTCAGGGCGCTGCCAGCTTTGGTAATTAGTTCGCCTTCACAATTACTTTGAAAGCAATTGATATCCAGCTTATGTCTGCCAGCAAGTGTAGATAGGTTCTTATTTATTTGGTCTAGGGTGGCAGTGCCGTATGTTTCTGGCTCCCGCTTACCTAATAAATTAAGGTTTGGCCCGTGTAATACTAATATTCTCATATTTTATTAAGCCCTCATTTGATGTAAAAAATTAGCGCAGTCAACAACTAATAACCTGTTATCTGTTGCAAATTGCATTATAAATTTGAATATATTCGGGTTTTCATCTTGAAGCCGTTTTTTTACAGCAACACAATTCATATCATTATATACTATAGGGCGTAAATATTGTGAGTAAGAGACTTTTTGCCGGTCAAAGCCAGCTAGTGTTCCGCATAATCTATCTACCCAATCGCTGGGACGGAATTTAACTCCATCGATAGTTAATCCTTCTATAATTAATTCATCAAGATAACAAATATCTTGGTCGTTCATGTGGGGTAAATTTTCCATTAACTTTAGGCTCAAAACTTTTTAAGGAGATTAGATTTTAACTTATCTAGCGGTCTAACCGGAATTTTTTGTTAAAAAATTTGACTATTTTAGCCAGCATGCTTTATGATTACGTCCTTAGAGAGATCATAAATTTTTAATGCAAGGCACTTATAATGGATACCTTAGAGGCACGGGTAAGAAAAGTCATTGCTGAAAAACTTGGAATTGAAGTACCAACGATCAAAAATGAAGCTTCTTGT
>JAJFBO010000238.1 GCA_020697025.1 Burkholderiales bacterium | reverse complement strand
AGTAATAGGTGCTGGTGAAGTCTCAGTTATTAATTTATCCAGATAATCGGCTGGAATTAGGCCTGTAATTATTTGACCATTAGGCAGAACTATTGTAGGAGTGGCCTCTACCCCCACAACATCACGCCCAATTTTTTTCATCAGTTCCAAATTAGATAAACGTTTACAATCTGGCTGGATTGGCAAATTTTTATTATTAACCATCCAATCAATGTAGGCTACATCCGGATTTTGTGCACATATAATTTTTTTTGAGTCATTTTCTGAATTAGCATGCATGGCTAAAGGATAAAGAAAATAGTAAATTGTTAAATTATTTTGTTTAGTTAATATATCAGCATCTAAACGCTTGCAAAATGGGCAGTCGGGATCCGTAAATACAGCAATCTTTCGCTGACCTTTACCAATAACCTTGATAATTGCGATTTTAGTTGGTATTTTATCCCAATTAATAACTGCTAAACTTTTTACTTTTTCCTCAGTCAGACTTTGTTTTATACTTAAATCCACCAGGTTACCCAGCATTGCATAACGACCACTGGCATCTACATAAAATACTTTGCGTTTGGAAATAATTTCATACATACCGGCAATTGGTGAAGTATTAACCTGATCTATAACTAATTCAGGCAATGACTGTTTTAAAGTTGTACGTATCGTATTAGAGATATTACCTGGCGCAGTATCCGCATTAACAGTAATTCCAAACAAAAACGTACATAAACCAATGAGTTTCATTATCTTTAACATTTATATCTACTACTTACAATTCTAACAGATTATTATTTGTCCCAAGCGAAGTGACTCTACATAAAGCTCAAACTAAAAAGGCCTGAACCTAAGTCCAAGCCTCTATTATACTAAATTTTACTGCTATAATATATCTTAGTTGCGATACATAACTAACAGTATTTTATTAAAATTTTATTACTTTGCCGCTGATGCTGCCGGAGCAGAAGCCTCAACAGGCGCTGATGCGGCGGCAGAAGCTGGTTTAACACCATCAATTTCATCCATTTTTTGTAATAATTGGTCAGGAGGCATAGCACCTGGCAAGATTTGACCATTAGAAAGAATCAAAGTCGGAGTGCCTTCAACTTGCACTACATCAGTCCCTAGTTTATAAATCTTATCCAATCCAGAAGTATCACAATTAGTATTACTTGGAAGTGCTACTTTATTTCTCATCCAGTCAGTCCATGCTTTAGTTTTGTCTGCACTACACCAAATTTTTTGTGAATCAGGCTTGGCTTGAGCATGCATTGGCAGCGGGAACAAGAAGGTATAAATTGTAGTATCTGTTAACTTAGGAACAATTTGTTTTTCAAACATCTGGCAATACGGGCACTCTGGATCGGAGAACACGTATAAAACACGCTTACCAGTTCCATTAACTTCTTTAATAGCTAAATCAAGAGGTAATAATTTTGGATCTATTTTGCTTAGCTCCTGGGTACGTTGTTCAGTCAAACTTTTTTTATTAACTGCATCAATTAAATTACCAAAAAACAGATATTTACCATCATTAGTAACATAGAATATTTTACGGCCAATAACAACTTCAGAAATACCCTCGACTGGCGATTTATTTACTGCATCAATTTTACCAATTCCAGGTATTTGTTTTACTAAATCAGCTTTAATTTCATCTGCAGATTTAGAGTTATTGTTACATGCAGATAGTCCAACACCCAGCATTAACAACACTAATAATTTTTTCATTTAATTCCCATCTAAAAAAGTTAACTTTATCTATTTTCTATACAACCATTTGCAGAAACTGTAGTTTAAAACAACTTTCCACAAGTCGTTATATTCATCTTATATATTTAAGATAAGCATTTTAATACTATATGACTCTATAAATCAAATGTTTTTTTATTTCTGAAAAGTGATTAACTAAATTTAGCCCCATATTTCTTATATATGTTATGGGTAATCCATTAGTATTAAATATATTATGCAACGCATGACAAGTTAGCTGCATTTGCCGTATAGCCGGCAATCTTTTTGCATTATACCTGGCAAGAAGTGACTCATCCCCTAATTGATAATTAGAAACCATTGCTAAAATAGAAGCTAATTCATTTGCATCTTCAAAACCTAAATTTACGCCTTGCCCTGCAAGTGGATGAAGTGTATGCGCGGCATCACCTATTAGTACTATCCGTTTTGCATACAATTTTTTGACCATATTTAGTCGCAGCGGAAATACAGCAGCTGGAGTAATTAACCGTAGCTTACCAAGTTTATACTTACCTGCAGCAGCTACTTTATCACTAAGATTGGTATTATCCAAATTTATTATATCCTGATAACCAGGATGTGCCCAGACAATAGATATTCTGTTACCCGGTAGCGGCAAATATGCAAGGATGTTACTTAAATTAAACCACTGATAAGCAATATTTTTGTGGGGTACCTCACACTCAAAGTTAGCAACTATTCCGCCTTGCTCATATATAATATTTTGAGTATCAACTCCAGCATATTCACGCACAACCGAATTTGCTCCATCAGAGCCAACGACTAATTGAGCAGTATATAAGTTATTGTCGCAAGTTAGACTTGCACAATGTGAAGTTACTTCAATACTATTAATCTGTTCATAAATAAAATGTACATTAATTAAGTCGTTTAATTTTTCATATAGATAATTATGTAAATAACTATATTCTACGGTTTTAGCTAAAAAAAATTGTTTGGCAAGTTTAGCGTCAAATAATAAATTACTTTTGCCATCGCCAAAAATATCCATTTTTTGAATAATACCCATTTTGTTTTCGTTTGGCAGACCGCCAATTTTGGCTAGATACTTTAAATTATGTGGAGAGATAGCATAAATTTTATTATCAAGTTTATCGGATAAATTTATTAATTGGGCTGGTCTTTTCTCGAACACCCCAATTTCAAGTTTAGGATTTTGCAAAGCCAAATCCAGTACAAAGGCTGCACCAACTAAACCGCCGCCAACAACAACAATATAAAAATTTTTCATAAATTTAGTTACCAAAAATAAGTATGTTTGCTAATTTATTTTGTAGTGGTTT
>JAJFBO010000237.1 GCA_020697025.1 Burkholderiales bacterium | reverse complement strand
GCAGAACGGTTAATCCGCTTAATACCATCACCGCGATTTTTATTACCAATTGATTGTTTTATCGATTCCCGGGATTGATAATGGTAATCAGCCGTATAATCTAAATGAGCCTGGGCTGTAGATTTATCTAAAAAGATAAATCGGGTTGACCAGCGATATTCAAAACCAAGTGTAGTTAAGTTATGCAATAGGGCTGGTACGGTCTCCAGTGGCAAACCTTCGCCTACAGATACGACAGCCACTTTCATATCGCCAACCTGAGGAACAAAACCTTTAATAACGTCCTGATTAGCTAAACGATAGTTTAAATCCACCCAGCCATGATTGTATTTTAGAAAATTGAAGTCAAATCCATTAATTGTTAGGTTTAAATATGACATAGTTTCGCTATTACTCAGTGGCACAGTATAAATTTTTGATGAAAGCAAATTTAATACTTCATTTAAAGTTTTCTTAAAAACCTCTAAATGCAAGAAATAATCCACTTTTAAATTTCCATCTTTATCTTCAATAAACCAGTTTTTTACTTTTGTTTTATTATCTACTGGCGGTAAATAAGTAAATGTTACAATAAACGAATTTTCATAGTAACCGCCTTCTAGTTCATAATCATATTTTCGCTCGGCATCTATCATCAATGTTGTGGGTTCCGGAAAGTTTATTAATGCATTAGAAATATAGCCCGGAGCAGATTTTCTGACTAAATCAAGATGCATAGTCCATCCATCACCCAGTTTAGAAAACGCATTACTAAAAATAACCGAATTCATATAATCAAGCTCTTCATCAGTAGAAGAGTCTAAATCGGCTCCAGAATACCAATAACATCTGGTAAAAGAAGCATCTTTATTAAGTATGATTCCATCATCACAAAAATATTCAGGCATAAGTAAATCACTCATTCCATAATTTTTAGAGATAAAGGCATCAAGTGATACTATTCGTTTCATATCAAACAGTAAATTTTTTAAAATCATAAATAAAGCTTCTTAACGATCTATATTATTTGGGCGATATGGAGCTGATGGATACTTAGCCACATTCAGGTAAAATTTTTGTAACAATCCGTACCTGCTTCCAATTTGAAATGCCCACGGTTCATTTCTATTTATTAACCGGATAACAATTATAAGAGCAATTCCAAATATTAATCCACATATACGAATAACTAATGTACCAGCTGCCATAACTATAAGTCCGGAGCATAATGCAGCAATAATCCAGGGGATTTTTTCGCACCCCATTAATAATTGCGGCTTCCATAAAGCTTTTGGTAATGCACGTCTACGCATATAATCAACTAAAACATAAAACCAGATGCAGTTGTCTTGGCTTGCGAAATCCACCATCCCAGTAAAAATGAACCGCCACCAAGACCTATCATAATTAAAACAACCTGGTCTGCAGCTTGCCCCTGCAACTTATTACGGGCAAATGATACAGCTCCAAAAATAATAGATCCCATTCCGCCAATTTTAAGTGCCCAGGATAAACCGGCCTCAAATATATTTGTATTATTTGTAATTGCGGTTGGTATAGTTGCGCTTGCAAAAGCAAATGCCATATTATTGAGTAGACATAAGCATAATATTGGACATGCAATTTTAAGTATCCTAATTACTTTATTTGCAAAATAAGAGTTAAGTAATTTCATTTGTATCTTCTTTCATTAAAAATAATTTATTGTTTTAATTCGGTATATTTACCAGCAAAATTAGTTTTTATAGCATTTACAGGCGTCTGGACATTTGGTACTTCTCCTAAGTAAATTTTTATTAAGTTTTTTTCCATAAGATTGCACGATGAAATCATTTCTGTATTAATTGCATTTACTTTATTTGCTTCAAAGAGTTCTAGTAGTTTGGCAGCATAGCGTCTACTATCTGTACTGTAATAGTAAATATGTACTATGCTGGATTCATAATGCGCATACATAAGAATGCTTTTTAAACGTGGGTCTAATTGCCTAATATCATCGATCTGGGTATTTAATATAATTGCCTGCTTTGTCTGACCATACTTTTGCGACTGATTTTTTGGTGCGCTCTCATTTTGGGGTTTAATGCTGCTTGCAGCGTTAATAAAGTTATAAAATATACATACTAACAACGCCAGGCTATATTTCATAAGCATTTAATATGCCTTTGCCCATATGTTTTTATAAATGTATATTTGGAAAATAATTTGATTGGCAGATGTGAATTGACCTGAGCTAATAAATTATTATCAATTAATATTACTCTATTATTTGAGTCTAATTTAATACAAGGTTTTAAATTGCTTTTTATATCAAAATACATAGATAAATACTTTTTATATAAATTATAAATGTCATTTTATTTGTTTTTGTAGTCGTGATTAACCGTTATAAATAATATTTAATATTTAAATTCAACCAGTTGGCAGATTTTAATACTTTTTTTAAATAGCTTTACCACTTAATTTAAGGGATTTAACAAATATTATTGACTTTTATGCCCATTAATAAACCAGTTTATATTTATAATGATAAAAACTATTAGTTAAGTGCATAAATTAATCATATCCGTGAGGATTATTTGTCACTGCGAATCAGCGTCATTTTAGAAAATATTTTTATAAATACTTTCTTCAAATGATAGAACCCTCAAAAATATAGTTAACTCATAAATAAGTTACCCTTTATTTGGGTATATGTTAAAGTATAGTTTTTATGTTATGGAATATTACATACGCCTACTCTCAAGATCTTCGGGTTAAAATACTCATATTATAAAAATAGGTAAATATAAACATCTAGATATATCAAACTTACTAAGTATAAGCTGCATAACAATAAAGAATTGGATTAAACAATACCTGGAAATATGGATTGTAAGCTAGGCATTCCAGTAAGAATCGAGTAAGCATAAATTTGATGATAAAGCCTAGGTATTGGCATATTTAGAAGCCCACCCCGATGATGCATCAGGTAAAGAAATATGGGAAACCCTGGCTCCTGAGATATCGGGTACAGCTTTTTATAATTCATTATCCCGGATGGGAATTACATATAAAAAAGAGGTAAAATACAAGAAGCGCTGCTAAGTAA
>JAJFBO010000016.1 GCA_020697025.1 Burkholderiales bacterium | reverse complement strand
AAAATTTAACAACCATCAGAAGAAATTCTGATGGTTTAAGAAAATCTCAGGTTAAAAAATAAAATGACTAAAAAAACTATCTTTTACTTGAATAGTCATTACATTGATTCCCTGTACCATCTGAGTTATTACATAACACAAAATCAGGAACAACTCCACCAGATAAATTTTGAGTAAGTTTGTCTACTGCTGCATCTAGTGGTTTCTCTTCGTTTCCATTTTCAGTTTTATAGTAAGCATATATAGATAACTTATTGCCTGAAGCAGGAGCATAACTATCTATTTTCATTTCTTTTGTTACTTTATTATCAAGATTTAATATACCTGATACATGAAAAGATGAAGTTTGACCTTGAATATTTGAAGTAACCGTGAAAGAAGGCAATTTTTTATTGTCAGCATTTACTCTAAGTGCTAATATCTGACATTTATTTGGATTCACTGTAACCTCATCATTCATTACCAGTAAATCTTCTGTATTATCTGGTCTCGCATCCCATGTAGCATCTGTAGTTGAAAAATTACATACTCTAAATGTCACTGCTGCCGTTACAACAGGATTGGCGCCTACTTGAACATTTCTGGTTATTTGCTGGCTGTTTGCTCCATCACCTACATTTGCTAGAACACAAGTTGATAAACCGATTGCTGCTAAACCAATAATAATTTTGTTTAATGTCATATTTATTCCTTAAAAAACTAAAATTAATTATTAAATTTAATTATTGAGATTATTAAAATTATTTGTAATATCAATAATATAATTTGACCTTGCCATTATACGCCTTAACAATTTAAGAGTCAAATAAATTTTATGTATAAAAAACCAAACAAATGGTTGCTATTAGAATTTTGTTTATTTTATAATCACGTACTTAATCTAAAAGTAATTAATCTGGTTCCTGTAACAACAGGTCCAATACTGATGCGGTAGTTAAGTTATCGTATTAAGTTGGAAAAAAGGAAAATCAAAATGATTCAAATGCAAACGGTATTAGAAGTTGCTGATAATACTGGTGCGCGCAAAATTATGTGCATCAAAGTATTAGGTGGCTCAAAACGTCGCTATGCATCAGTTGGTGATATTATTAAGGTATCAATCAAGGATGCAGCGCCGCGTGGACGTGTAAAAAAAGGTGATGTGTATAATGCAGTGGTTGTAAGAACTGCCAAAGGTGTTCGTCGTGCAGATGGATCTTTAGTAAAGTTTGATACAAATGCAGCAGTATTACTAAATGCTAAATTAGAACCAATCGGTACGCGTATTTTCGGACCGGTTACTCGTGAGCTTCGAAATGAACGATTTATGAAGATCGTATCATTAGCTCCAGAAGTAATTTAAGGTAGTTGACAATATGAGAAAAATATGTAAAGGCGATACAGTAATTATAATTGCTGGCCGTGATAAAGGAAAACAAGGCGAAGTTTTGCAAATGGTGCAAGATGGAAAAAAAGTATTAGTTTCTGGTGTAAATACAGTTAAGAAACATGCTAAGCCAAATCCTTCTAAAAATGAGGTTGGTGGTATCGTGTCTAAAACAATGCCGCTTGATGTTTCAAATGTAGCTATCTACAATCCAGAGACAAAAAAAGCTGACCGCGTAGGAATCAAACAAGAAGATGGAAAAAAATTCCGTATATATAAATCTACTGGTAAGACAGTAGAGGCTGGAGTTAAATAATGGCAAGACTAAGAGATTTTTATACCAGTGAAGTAGTTCCAAACTTGATGAAGGAGTTTAAATACGAAAGTATTATGCAAGTTCCGCGCATAGAGAAGATTACTTTAAATATGGGTGTTGGTGAAGCGATTGCTGATAAAAAAGTAATGGAATTTGCAGTTTCTGATATGACTAAAATTGCAGGACAAAAACCTGTGGTAACTACTGCACGTAAATCAATTGCTGGTTTTAAAATCAGGGATGGTTATCCTGTGGGCTGTAAGGTTACTTTACGTAAAGAAAAAATGTATGAGTTTTTAGATCGTTTAGTAAGTATTGCACTACCGCGTGTGCGTGACTTTAGGGGTTTATCGGGTAAATCTTTTGATAAAAGTGGTAATTATAATTTTGGTGTTAAAGAGCAAATTATATTCCCTGAAATTGAATACGATAAAATTGATGCTATTCGTGGTATGAACATTACTATTACCACAACTGCTAAAACTAATGAAGAAGCTCGTGCTTTGTTAAAAGCATTTAGTTTTCCTATTAAGTAAGGTATAGAAATATGACAAGATTAGCTATAGTTGAAAGAGAAACTAAGCGCGCTAAAGCTGTTTTAAAATATGCTGCAAAACGCGAAGCGATATTTGCTATTATAAACAGTACAAGTACAAGTGAAGAGGAAAAGTTTGATGCAAGGCTTGCATTACAAAAGCTGCCTCGTGATTCTTCGCCTTGTAGAAAACGTAATCGTTGTGCTCTAACTGGTCGTCCACGCGGTACATTCCGTAAATTTGGTATAGCACGTAACAAGCTTAGAGAATTAGCCTTAAAGGGAGAAATTCCTGGTATGGTTAAGGCTAGTTGGTAGAGAAGGAGTAATTAAAAATGATGCAAGATACTATTGCTGATATGTTGACTCGCATTCGCAATGCGGGAAGCGCGACTCATGAAGTCGTAGCAATGCCTTCATCCAAAATTAAGGTGTCAATTGCTAAAGTACTTAAAGACGAAGGTTATATTGAAGACTATAATGTTACGGGTGACAAGAAGCCCGAGTTAAGTGTAACACTTAAATATTATGCGGGCAAACCTGTGATTGAGAAAATTGAACGTATTTCTCGCCCCGGACTACGTATTTATCGCGGTTGTGATGAATTGCCAACTGTTATGAATGGTTTGGGTATAGCGATTGTTTCTACGCCACAAGGTGTAATTACTGATCGTAAAGCGCGCCAGCTTAATGTTGGTGGCGAAATAATTTGTGTTGTATCTTAAGAGGGTTAAGAATTATGTTATCACGTATTGCTAAAATTCCTCTGGAGATTCCAACCGGGGTTGACGTTACCGTAAATGGTTCGCATGTTAAAGTAAAAGGAGCTTTAGGTCAGCTGGAGTATACTTTCAATGATACAGTCGTAATCGCTAAAGACGGTAGTACATTAGTTTTAAATACTATAAATGATACCAAGTTTGCGAAGGCTTTATCCGGTACTGTGCATGCTTTATTAAAAAATATGGTTATTGGTGTTACCAAAGGCTTTGAGAAGAAACTAACTATCTTGGGAGTTGGTTATCGTGCTGCAGTACAGGGAAATAATTTAAATCTGTCATTAGGTTTCTCACACCCTGTAGTTGTTACTGCGCCAGAAGGTATCAAAATAGAGACTCCTACACAAACTGAAATACTCATTAAAGGTATTGACAAGCAAGTTGTAGGGCAGTGTGCGGCTAATATTCGTTCACATCGTCCAGTTGAGCCGTATAAAGGTAAAGGTGTTCGCTATGCTGATGAAGTGGTAGTCTTAAAAGAAACTAAGAAGAAATAATTAAGAGGCAGCATTAAATTATGAATATGAATAAAAAAGAGTCTAGAATAAGACGTGCAAGAAAAACCAGATTAAAAATAGCAGAACTAAGCGTTAAGCGTTTAGTTGTATTTAAATCTAATTGTCATATATATGCACAGGTTATTGATGAAACTGGTTCTAAAATTTTAGCAGCTGCTTCATCTGTGTCTAAAGATTTAGAAGTAAAAAATGGCGGTAACATTGAGGCCGCTAAACTAGTTGGTGAATTAATTGCCAAAAAGGCGGTAGCTGCAGGGATTAAAGGCGTAGCCTTTGATAGGTCTGGCTTTAGTTATCATGGACGCGTAAAAGCTTTGGCTGAGGCAGCTCGTGAAAATGGCTTAGAATTCTAAAAGGTAGAAAAAAATGGCTGAGATCAAAGATCAATTTATAGAAAAATTAATTAGCGTAAACCGCGTTACTAAAGTAGTAAAAGGCGGACGTATTATGGGATTTGCTGCACTTACTGTTGTTGGTGATGGTGATGGCGGTATTGGCATGGGTAAAGCTAAGTCAAAAGAAGTTCCGGTTGCTGTACAAAAAGCAGTTAAGGAAGCCCGTAAGGATATGGTTAAAATTTCATTAAAAAATGGAACTATTCATCATACTGTTACTGCAACTCATGGTGCTACTACTGTTTATATGCAACCTGCAAAAGATGGTACGGGTATTATTGCTGGTGGTGCAATGCGTGCAGTATTTGATGCCGTTGGAGTTAAAAATATTACAGCTAAAGTGCATGGTTCAACAAATCCTTATAATGTAGTGCGGGCTACACTTAAAGGCTTACAAAACATTTATACACCTGCTGAAGTTGCCGCTAAACGTGGTAAAACAGTAGAAGAAATACTGGAGGCTTAAACATGGCTAATAATCAAAAAACAGTTAGAGTTACTTTAGTAAAAAGCCTGATTGGTCGCTTGCAGACTCATATTGCTTCAGCGAATGGTTTAGGATTAAGACGCATTAATCAGACAGTAGAAGTCATTGATACTCCAGAAAATCGCGGAATGATTAATCGCATTAACTATCTTGTAAAATGTGAGGGTTAATATTATGTTTTTAAATACTATACAGCCAGCAATCGGTAGCACTCATGCTAAAAAACGTGTGGGGCGTGGGATTGGATCTGGTTTAGGCAAGACTTGTGGACGTGGACATAAAGGACAAAAAAGCCGTGCCGGTGGTTTTCATAAGGTGGGTTTTGAAGGTGGTCAAATGCCGCTACAAAGACGCCTGCCAAAACGTGGGTTTAATTCATTAAATGTGAGTGCCGAAGTTAGACTATCTGATCTAAACAGTTTATCTACCAATGAAGTTGATCGCTTAACTCTATTACAGCATGGTTTAATTTCTATGCATGCAAATAAAATCAAAGTCATTGCAACTGGTACAATTGAAAAAGCAATTAATGTACGTGGTATCGGCGTAACTGCTGCGGCACTAGCTGCAATTAAAGCAGTTGGTGGTACAGTAGAATAGAGAAAGTTAATATGTCTAAAGTAGATAAATTTTCTGAATTAAAACGGCGTATCTGGTTTTTAATCGGAGCGCTCGTTATTTTTAGAATTGGCGCACATATTCCAGTTCCGGGTATCGATCCAATACAGTTGGCAAAATTGTTTAAATCAAGCCAGACTGGTTTATTGGATATGGTAAATATGTTCTCGGGTGGAGCATTATCTCGTTTTACTATTTTTGCTCTTGGACTGATGCCTTATATTTCATCTTCAATCATTTTACAACTGTCCAGTGAGATATTTCCATATCTGATCCAGTTGAAAAAAGAAGGTGAAAGCGGCCGAAAAAAAATTACCCAATATACGCGTTATGCAACTGTTGTGTTGGCCCTTGTTCAAAGTTGCGGTATAGCTACCATGCTATATAAGCAGCCTGGTTTAGTGGTTACGCCACATATACAGTTTATGGTAACTGCTGTATTTTGTTTAGTAGCTGGCACTATGTTTTTAATGTGGATTGGCGAACAAATTACAGAACGTGGCATAGGCAATGGTGCTTCGATGATTATTACTGCGGGGATTGTTTCTGGTATTCCAAGTAATATTGGTCGTACTTTGACGCTGGCATCTAATGGTTCAATGTCAATATTTTCAGCAATAATAATTTTCTTGTTGGTTATATTGATTACCTATGTAGTAGTTTTTGTTGAGCGTGCGCAACGTAAAATCCCTGTAAATTATGCAAAACGACAAGTTGGGAATAAGGTTATGCAAGGGCAAAGTACACATTTGCCATTAAAACTAAACTTATCTGGGGTTATTCCACCAATATTTGCTTCAAGCATTATACTATTTCCAGCAACAGTATTTGGTTGGTTTGGGCATGGTAAATTAAGCTTTTTGTCATCAATCGGGGATTCCTTGCACCCAGGACAGCCAGTGTATGTAATTTTCTACGCTACAGCAATTATTTTCTTCTGTTTCTTTTATACGGCATTAGTATTTAATCCGCGTGAAACAGCAGATAATCTCAAGAAAAGTGGAGCATTTATTCCTGGTATAAGACCAGGAGAGAATACTGCTAGGTACGTTGAAAAAGTAATTTTGCGCCTAACTCTAGCTGGTAGTATTTATGTAACATTAGTATGTTTATTACCTGAGATATTAATTCTAAAATGGCATGTACCATTTTATTTTGGGGGAACTTCATTACTAATTGTGGTAGTGGTTATGATGGATCTGATGACACAGATTCAATCACAAATTATGTCGGTTCAATACCAAAGTTTGCTTAAAAAAGCAAATTTAAAAAGTTTCTAGGAAAAAACTGATGGCTAAAGATGATGTTATTCAGTTTGAAGGCGAAGTAATCGAAGCATTGCCAAATACGATGTTTCGGGTACAACTAGAAAATGGGCATGTAGTACTATGTCATATTTCCGGCAAAATGCGAATGAACTATATTCGTATATTGCCAGGAGATAAGGTAACTGTTGAGATGACCCCATATGATTTAAATAAAGCTCGTATTGTATTTCGGGCAAAATAATTTAAAAGGTATTTAAATGAGAGTTAAACCTTCAGTTAAAAAAATATGTCGTAATTGTAAAATTGTACGTCGCCATGGAGTAGTCCGGGTGATTTGCAAAGAAGCAAGACATAAACAAAGGCAAGGATAATCAGGAATTTGGATTTAACTAAAATTGGTAGATATTGTATTACATATAGTATTTATAAATTGGAAGTGAATTGAAATTCTGGTTGTGGTGTGTAATTTTCAACGATTCTGTGTATTATTATGATATAATCACGACCTCGTTGATTAGTTAAATTTTTATAAGGAAAAGTGATGGCGCGTATTGCCGGTGTAAACATTCCTGATAATGCTCATATCGTGATTGGCTTACAGCACATTTATGGTATTGGTCCATCTCGTGCGAAAAAAATTTGTGGTGTGACAGGAGTTTTAGAGCAAACTAAAGTAAAAGATTTGCCACATGAGAAGATGGAGCTAGTGCGAAATCAAGTTGGTACATTTACGATTGAGGGTGACCTGCGTCGTGAGGTTTCAATGAATATTAAGCGTTTAGTTGATCTGAAATGCTATCGTGGTGGTCGCCATCTTAAAGGTTTGCCAGTTCGTGGACAACGAACTAAAACTAATGCACGTACTCGCAAGGGTCCGAGAAAAGCTATTGCAGGCAAGAAAAAATAATATAGCAGATTAATCTTTGTGAACACATACTAGTGAAAAGCAAAATTACATGCTAAAAATAACTAAATAAGGATTTTAAATGACTAAAGCAAACACAGCGTCAAAAGTCAGGAAAAAAGTGAGAAAAGTAGTGTCCGAGGGTGTTGCCCACGTTCATGCCTCTTTTAATAATACAATTATTACCATTACAGATCGTCAGGGGAATGCTTTATCTTGGGCTAGCTCTGGTGCTGCTGGTTATAAAGGCTCACGTAAAAGTACTCCATTTGCAGCACAAATTGCAGCGGAGAAAGCTGGAAAAGTTGCCCAAGAATACGGTATAAAAACATTAGATGTACGTGTACAAGGTCCTGGGCCTGGTCGTGAATCATCAGTTCGTGCATTAAATGCTTTGGGTATAAAAATTGTTAGTATTTCGGATATTACGCCAATTCCACATAATGGTTGCCGTCCTCCGAAAAGACGTAGAGTTTAAGGGAGATTAGTTTATGGCTAGATATACAGGACCCAGATGTAAATTAATGCGTCGTGAGGGTATGGATTTATCATTGGTAAGTAGTAGAAAAAGTGCTGATGCTAAATGTAAGCTAGGTGTTGCACCTGGACAGCATGGGGCAACTTCTGGGGGCAAATTATCAGATTTTGGTATCCAATTACGTGAAAAACAGAAGATCCGACGAATTTATGGTATTTTAGAACGTCAGTTTAGAAAATATTTTGCTGAAAGCGCCAGAAGAAAAGGTTCTACTGGTGAAAATCTATTAAAACTATTGGAATCCAGATTAGATAATGTAGTTTATCGTATGGGTTTTGGTTCTACTAGGGCAGAAGCGCGCCAGCTAGTTTCACATAAAGCTGTTATGGTTAATGGTAAGCCGGTAAATATTCCATCATTCCAGGTTAAAGCCGGTGATGTTGTATCAATAAGTGAAAAAGGACAAAAACAAGTCCGTATTCAGGAATCGTTATCTTTGGGTGAACAAGTCGGGTTTCCGCAATGGTTAGAGGTTAATCCTAAAACAATGGAAGGCACATTCAAAGCTATGCCGGAGCGTAGTGATTTATCTAGTGATCTTAATGAACAGTTAGTGGTAGAGTTTTACTCTAAATAATAAAAACAGTTTAAAGGAATAGATAAAGATATGCAAGCCCTGAATAAGCAATTATTAAAGCCGAAATCGGTTAATATAGCCGCAATTGATGGCAACAATAACAATTGTAAAATTGTGATGGAGCCATTTGCACGTGGTTATGGACATACACTAGGTAATGCTTTACGCCGTGTTTTATTATCATCCATGACTGGAGTTGCAGTTACATCAGTAAAAATTGCTGGCGTTACTCATGAATATTCCCCAATTACAGGTGTGAATGAAGATGTGGTTGATATTTTATTAAATCTTAAAGGTTTAGTATTTAAATTACATGGAAAAGATAATGTTACTCTAAAGTTAGCAAAAAAAGGCCCTGCCGTAGTGACAGGAGCTGATGTTACTTTGACGCATGAAGTTGAACTATTAAATCCGGAGCATATGATTTGTTCAATTGTATCTGGAAATGAACTGGATATGGAAATTACTGTCAGTACAGGGGTTGGTTATGAAACTGCTAGCGCTAGACGAGCGGAGTCTGAGACAGAAACTGCTGGCGTTATCCATTTAGATGCTGGTTATTCTCCAGTGACACGTGTTATGTTTAACGTTGAAAATGCACGTGTTGAGCAGAAAACTGACTTGGATAAATTAGTTTTGGAAATTGAGACTAACGGCGTACTCACGCCTGAAGACGCTGTTAGGGCTGCTTCTAAGCTGTTAATAGAACAATTATTAGTATTTGCTGGTTTAGAGCATATGCCTGAGACCCAATCAATTACCAGTAAATTAGCTAAGGTTAAAGAAGAACCAGAAGTTGATCCGATGTTTTTAGAATTAGTTGATAACTTAGAGTTAACGGTTAGAAGTGCTAATTGCTTAAAGCACTTAGATATTAATTATCTTGGTGATTTAGTCCAGTTTTCTGAAAATGATTTACTACGCACGCCAAATTTAGGTAAAAAATCTTTAACTGAGATAAAAGAATTATTAGATGATCGTGGCTTAAAATTAGGCATGACTATTGATAATTGGCCGCCGGCATCAGCAGCAAAGAAAAAGAAATAATATTTAGTTATAGGATGAAATAGAATGCGTCATCAATGTGCTCATCGCAAGTTTAACCGTACTGCTTCACATCGTAAAGCAATGTTTAAAAACATGGCTGTTGCCCTGCTTAGGCATGAAGCAATTGTAACAACTTTGCCTAAGGCAAAAGAATTACGTAAAATAGTAGAACCATTAATTACTTTGGCTAAAGAGCCAAGTGTAGCAAATCGTCGTTTGGCTTTTGACCGTATACGTGATCGTGAAATTGTTGTAAAATTATTTAATGTATTAGGTCCACGTTATAATCTACGTGCGGGTGGATATACCCGGGTATTAAAGCATGGGTTCCGCCCAGGTGATAATGCACCACGTGCATTCATGGAATTAGTGGATCGCCCAGCTGATTCAGAAGTAATTGAAGATACTGATGCATCATAGATTGCATTAGCAAAATTAAAAACACCCAATATTGGGTGTTTTTTTTTGCTATAAATGAGAGCGCGCTACATATTTTAATAAATTATTTTTATAATAATAATTTTGTTTTATATCTTTTTAGAAAATTAATGTATATGGGTAGATTTAACAAAATACATTGGGCATTATTTTGTATTATAGTGTTTTTAGTTAGCCGCATAGTTATGCTTTATCAATATAATTTGGCCAAAGATATTTTAAGTCATAGCCATCTTAATTTCTTTTCGGCTATGTGCAAATGGGATTGTAAATGGTATATAACTATTATAAAAGATGGTTATGATAGTGCTATTCGCACAACCGGGCCCAAGATCTGGCGCGGTTTAGCCAACTGGGCCTTCTTTCCTTTATATCCCTATACAGTTAAATCTGTAGCCTATATTACATCATTACCACCGGTTATGGTAGGTATTCTCTTAAATCAATTATTCATATTTTTAGCACTATTAATTTTTTATAAATATTTAAGTTTATTTGTTGATGACGATAATAGCCGTTTTGGGGTTGTACTGCTGGCCTTTTCTCCGTTTAGTATATATTTTGCAACTTTATATACTGAGGCATTATTTTTATTATTATCACTTTCAGGATTTTATTTTATGCGAATAAACAAGCCGGTAGTTTCAGCTATATGCGGAGGATTATTATCGGCTACACGTCCTGTAGGAATTATGTATAGCTTAGCATATTTTTTATATTATGGGTTAAGAAAAAAACTTAATTTAAAAATATTAATCTGCTGTGCAGTTACTACCTTAGGTTTATTATTATATATGTTATATTTACAATTACATGCCGGAGAAGCATTATTTAATCTATTATGTATTTTGCCTGGTGTTTTAACTGGCACCATGATGTCTGAAGGAAGATTCTGTGGAACGTTATTTACTTTATATTTTGGACTAACTCTTTTAGCCCGTAAATCTACCAGCTTAAAAATTAGTTTAGTTTTCTTATTTTTCCTATTTTATATTTCTTACTTTTTATATTGGCTAGTCCATGCCATATTTTTAATATGAGTTATTATGCGTAGTGTATTTTTTTTATCTGACCAAACCGGAATTACCACGGAATCAATGGGTAATGCATTATTAACCCAGTTTAATGAAATTTCATTACGTAAAGAGAGAATGCCATTCATTGATACTGAATTTAAAGCTGATATAGCTATAGTAAAAATCCAGAGCCGTTTTATTCAAGATGGTGAGCGGCCTATAATTTTAAGTAGTATTGTTAACCCTATAATTCGAAATAAATTCAAATTAGAATGTGTTTGCTTTATTGATTTTTTTGAAACCTTTATGCCTGAATTAGAAAATGCTCTAGAGCAAAAAGCAGTACAGGCAATGGGTAAATCCCATGGTATGAATGATCAGATTAAATATTATAGACGAATAGACGCTATTGATTTTTCGTTACAAAATGATGACGGAATTACAGTTAAGAATTATGAGGCTGCAGATGTTATTCTAGTAGGTGTTTCCAGGGTAGGAAAAACCCCAACTTGTTTATATCTGGCTGTAAACTATGGCATTAAGGCGGCTAACTATCCATTTGCCGAAGTTGATTTAAAACATGATAAGCTGCCAAAAATATTAGTACCTTATCACGAAAAACTATTTGGCTTATCTATAAATGTAGATAGGCTGCATCAAATCAGGCAAAACCGTATTCCAAACAGCAATTATGCTAATATTAATACCTGCAAAACAGAGATTGAGGCTGCAGAGCATGTTATGCGTGAATATGGGATTCCATTCCTAAATACGAGTGAGAAATCTATAGAAGAAATTGCAAGTAATATAATGCAGCGAATTCATCTGGTGCGAAAATTCTAACAAAGAATTATGTATAGTTAAACTAGCAGAAAGTTAGCACTTGAAATTTGTGCAATTGTCCATTCGTATTTAGCAGGAAATATTTCCACGATAATGCTGGTAGTAATGGTGAAAAATGGTTTGTATTACGCTTTTATTAGACGCATATAACATTAAAAATAGGCTGTAATTTAGCTATGGGTAAGCAAAAGTGAAAAGATTTTTTTTAATTGTAGCAATCTTTTTAAATTACAACATTTATGCATTTAATATAAATACTTTATTCCCTGGTCATAAGCACAAAAAAATAATGTACAGGCTTCCCGATTATTCCCTGTCCAAACAAAAATTTGCCCATTACTGTATTAAAAAAAAGGCCCTATATGGGTTTCAAATTCGATGCAGCCAGGTCCAGGAGTCGAAACCATTTAAATTCGAGGCTTCTACGATATCAAAATGTAAACAAAAAATTAAAGGTAATAGTAATAGTTACCTGGAGCCATTATCATTACCCCTAGAATTTATAAAACAAATGAAGCTTTGTCATGGGGCTAAAGTAGTAGGTCCGCATATATTACATACAACAAATATTTTAGAAATTAGTGAGCTTGGCATAGAGCAAAATCAAACAGAAACATTCTATGATGTGATTTGTCATGATGAACAAAATTTTCTAAAAGGAATATATAAAAAGCGTCAGGATCAATATAATGCAAATTTACTAAAAAAACTTGCTCGTTGTGACGCTCCTAAGCCTTCAGCTACTAATTTAGTAAAATATAAATTAATTTTTAAAATATTGTTTGGGCTGGCAATATTTGCTTTAGTAATATATTTTTATTATTCCAAATATAAAAATAAGAATAATAAATAATTTAATTTTTTTATAAGGAATTATATGCCACTAACTAATACTAAATTTCGTTATAATTGGTTTTCTACTGGTGATATAGGTGCTTCAGCTACTATTATTTTTGATAATCTTTCACTATTAACGATAATTGCTGCGATTCTAAAATTTGGCTACCAGTTTCCAACAGATATTATTATGAAGAATATTATACCTGGTACCATTTTTGGGGTTTTAGTAAGTAACACATTATATTTTGTCCTTTCATTTTATTTAGCTAAAAAGCAAAAACGGCATGTCACCGCAATCCCATCGGGGCTTGATGCCCCCTCGGCAATTGGGTTTATCGTCTGTATTGTAGGGCCTGCTTTTATGCTGTTTAAAAATATTGGACTTGATATTCATCAAGCTGGTATAAATGCCTGGCATATAGGTGTGGGGTGTTTATTTATTAACGGTATATTTAAATTATTTGCCAGCATATTTATTAAACAATTAAAGACTTTAGTCCCGAGTGCAGCATTACTTGGAGCTATAGGCGGTGTAGCGATTGGCTTAATTGGCTTTTTTTCTTTACAATTAATTTTTAGTGAACCGATTGTCGGCTTAGTTTCGCTGGCGATTGTATTTTTAACTATGCTGGCCCAAGTGCGGCTGCCGTTTAATATTTCAGGAGTTATATTTGCTATTGTTGCAGGTACAATAACTTATTATATCTTGAGTCCATTTGGCTTAAGCGGACCAATCCCGAATTTAAGTCCTGATATTGGATTTTTACTTCCATATCCGCACCTTAGTTTCTTAAAGGTAATGCCACAAATCATTAGTTATATACCAGTAGTACTTCCATTTGCGCTTCTAGTGATATTTGGTACTATGTCAGTTGACGAAAGTGCAATTCGTTCCGGTGAAAATTATGGCGTACGCAATTTAGCTGTAATTGATGGCATTGCTACTACAGTTTCATCTTTATTTGGTGGGATTGCTCAAACTACTCCATATGCTGGATTACCTGCATATATTAAAATGAATGCAAAATCTGGTTTTTTACTCATAAATATTATTATTGTAGGTATCGGTGGTATGTTTGGTTTAGTCGGATTTATCGTAAACTTAGTACCAGAAGCTGCTGTTGCGCCGGTGTTATTATATGTAGCTTTCGAAATAGCTATGCAGGGGTTTATTCGCTCAGACAAAAAATATGTAGCACCAATACTTCTTTCTTTCTTCCCTAGTATCGCGCGTTTGGTTGAGATAAAGATTGGATCAGGGGATTTGGTACCAGCTGCTAGTTTACAAAATAAATTATTTACTAATGTAACACCGCATATAAGCGATAATTTGGTGGTTGTTATGTTAGGTAATGGTTTTATTGTTACTGGTGTATTATGGGCATCCTTTTTATGTTTTGCAATTGACCGCAAATTTTTTAGTGGTTTTATTTGCTGTGTTATTTTAAG
>JAJFBO010000236.1 GCA_020697025.1 Burkholderiales bacterium | reverse complement strand
ATAATGGGTCATATATATCTAGAAAGAACTTTACATTGTAATTTTGTCTGGCAAAAGCCTGACTTAATTGATAAAGATTAAGCAGTTTGTCTATATTTTTTATCTCTGAATCAACTGCCAGTTTATGCAAGGCGCTAGATCCCATATAATCCCTGGCTATTTTTTGATTTGGGTATTTAACATATAGGTAGTCTTCCTTTTTATTAGACAAATATTCATCAATATTTAATATTTTTACAAATATTTTTGAATCTATATGCTTGTATTTAGAATCATCCGGTGTTTTATTAATATTTAATATAACATCGTATCTATAGCAATTCATTTCATTGACAGCTTTACCAAATTTTGGTAATAATTGAATATTTGAAATATGAGGATTTATTTGTTGTAAATAAACAAAAAATTCTGGAGATATTAGTAATTCTTTATCCCTGGCTTTAAAGTATTCAAGTTCTGCAAGAGTGGCTTTTCCATTTTTAAACATTAAAACAGAATAATAAAAGCAGTCTAATAATCTGTAATCCCTTACATCACCAATAAAAATTTGACCTAATGAGGATATATTGTCAATCAAATCTGATAGAATTTTTTCTAAATAAGTTAAAGTCGGGAAATATTGGATTACAGAGTTTAAAATTACTGTATCGTAATTATCTTTTAAAATTTCAAAAGGTAACTCATCAGCTTTACATTTAATTGCTTTAATCTTATTTTGATATTTAAAATTCCTTATTACTTTTTTAGTATAATTTACGGATGAAGAAGAAAAATCAGTTGCATAATAAAGCTCACATACATCAATTAAATTAAATAATAACAATCCACTACCACTACCTATTTCTAATATTTTATTGGGGTTTAAGCTTTTAATTCGTTTGACAGTTTCATCCCTCCACTCGATCATCTCACACTTAGGTATACTTTCACCTGTATAAGAGCTATTCCAGCCAATAATATTCTCTTTATATTCATTTATATTAAGAACAGAATATGTTGAATTATATAATTTTTCCCATCTTTTTAAATAATTAGTAATATCTTTATTTTTAATGTCTAAGTCTTTTACATAATAACCAACTAAATATTTATTATTTGCAAACTTATCATGATGATCTAATAATAAAGCCTTACTTTGCTTAATTCCTGTATAAGAATTTAATACATGCTCTATTTCATTAAGCTCGATACGGTAACCTCGTAACTTAACCTGGGTATCACTACGCCCAATATATTCTAAGTCACCCCCCTTAATCCTCCTAACTAAATCACCCGTCCTATATAGATAGGAATTTTCATTTTTCTGCTTTTCTTCTTTACTCTGAAATATATTATGAATAAATTTTTTTGCAGTTAATTCCGGAAGATTGAGATAACCTCTAGCTAACCCAATCCCACCAACATATAATTCCCCTATCGCGCCAATAGGTAGCGGAGATAAATTATCATTTAAAATATATGCCTGGCGTCCTGAAATTACTTTACCAATCTTTGGTTTACTATATATATCTTCATGAGTAATTTCTCTATAAGTTACATGTACTGTGGTTTCTGTAATCCCGTACATATTGATTATTTTAGGTTTATCATATCCATACCTGTGAATCCAGCGTCTCAAGAGAGTGGCATCTAAAGCCTCTCCACCAAATATAATATAGCGTAAATCACCTAATTTATCATAATTTAATATTATTTCCATAAGTTGATAAAATGCACTTGGGGTTTGGTTTAATACTGTTATACAATGCTTTTCACATAACTGATAGAATAGCTCTAAATCATGTGTTTCTTCATAAGTTGGAATTATCAATTTTCCACCATAAATTAATGCGCCCCATATTTCCCAAACACTAAAATCAAAGGAATAAGAATGAAATAATGTCCATACATCATCGGCGTTAAATTTAAACTGGTTATTAGTTGCTGTAAATAGATGCACTAAATTTTTATGCGATTGCAGGACCCCTTTGGGCTTGCCAGTACTACCGCTGGTATATATTATATAGGCTAAACTTGTATTTTCTAAACTAACTTGCAAATTTATATCAGGTAATGCTTCTAACTGTCTTTGCAATAATGGCTCATCTACTGCTATATTCGTTAATTGTTTACCATTAGAGCACTGGTTTATAATCTGATTTAATTTTTCTCTATAAATTAGATTGGATAATATAATTTTTGGGTTGGTATCCCCTAATATATAATTAATTCTTTCATTGGGATAACCAGGCTCAATTGGTATGTATACGCTACCAGTTTTAAGTACAGCTAATATTGATATTACTAAGTGTTCATTTTTATCTAAACATAAAGCAATAAAAGTCTCAGGTTTAAACTGAATATATCGTTTTATATAATGTGCTAACTTATTTGCCTTTTTGTTAAGTACTTTATACGTTAATTTAATATCACCGGATACAACTGCGATATTATCAGGTGTACTGGCAACTTGTTCTTCGAATAACTCATGGATAGCTTTATTGGGAATAGAGATTTTCTCACTATAGTTATATTCTTTAATTAATTTTTTATATGTAGCAGAATTTATATAAGATATATCTTTTATTTTGCTATTTTTATCTTCACATAACTCAGTCAATTGTATTAAAATTTTTCCATAAATTTTAATATATCTTTCAATTGTATCGTCTATAAATAAACTCGTTGCGTATTCAACTACTCCAGTTAGCTGTTCATCTTTATCATCAATTAACAAAGAAAGATCAAATTTTGCTGTTTTATTTGTATATTCAGAGTTATAAACAGTAAATAGATTTTCATTTCCCGTACCAAAGTTTTGTACTCCAAAAATTATTTGAATAAGCGGATGCCTGCTTGGATCTTTTCCAATATCTAATTCTTCAACTAATTTCTCGAATGGTAAATCTTGATGTAACTGTGTTTCTAACACTTCCTGACTGACTTGTTTAATATAAGTTATTATACTATCCTCGAAATTAATTTTCTTTCTTAATACTAATATATTAACAAAAAAACCAACTAAATTTTCTACCTCTGTATAATGCCGGTTAGATAATAGTGTACCTAATATAATATCCTTCTGGTTACTAAAAGTACTTA
>JAJFBO010000235.1 GCA_020697025.1 Burkholderiales bacterium | reverse complement strand
TAAATTTTAATGAATAATAGTATCTTAAAATATTAAATAAGTTATAATACTAAATTAGTTATAATATTTTAGTTTTTTTGAAAAAAGTAATAAACTTATAAAAAAGTGATTAAGGTATAGAAAAAATAACTTTAGAAAAATATAATTTAAGGAGGAAAATTATGAATAATGAGAAAGTACGGGTAAGTCTTGGGGATAATAATTTACTAGTTTCGCCAATCGGTATGGGCTGTATGGGCATGTCCGAATTTTATGGTATTGCAGATGATAAACAATCAATATCAACTCTTCATAAAGCTTATGAATTAGGAGTTAATCACTTTGATACAGCCGATTGCTACGGGAACGGTCATAATGAACGGCTATTAGCAAAAGCAATAAAAACCTTTAATCGGGATAAAATTGTTATAGCCACAAAATGTGGAATAGAACGAAGAACAGAAGATCCATCTTACCTTGAAATTAATAATACTCCAGAATATATAAAGAAATGTTGTGAAGATAGTTTAAAACGCCTAGACCTTGACTATATAGATTTATTCTATTTACACCGTGTAAATCCAAATACACCAATTGAGGTTAGTATGCAAGCCTTATCAGAATTAGTACACGCCGGAAAAATACGTAATATCGGTTTATCTGAAGTAAGTGCTAAAACAATTGCTAAAGCTAATGCCATTCATCCAATAACTGCAGTACAAAGTGAATATTCTCTTTGGAGCCGTGAAGTAGAAAAAGATGTACTTCCAATATGTAAGTCATTAAATATAGGTTTTGTTGCATTTAGTCCTCTTGGTAACGGTTTTTTAAGCGGAAAAATCAAAAGTTTAAATAATCTTGAAGATAATGATATACGTAAGGCCCTACCGAGATTTAGAACTGAAAATATCGCCCATAATCTATTAATAGTCAAAACCATTGAAGATATGGCAAAACAAAAAAATTGTACCCCGGCGCAAATAGCCCTGGGATGGGTTCTTGCTAGAGGTGATAACATTACTACAATTCCCGGCATGAAAAGTATCGCGCATTTGGAGGAAAATTTAAATACAATTTATGTTAGATTATCACCCGCAGAATTGGAACAACTAAGCAAGATGATCCCAATAGGTTTTGCCAGCGGAATGCGCATGCCTGAGAGTTTTGAAAGGTTTGCCGGCCACTAATTTTTTGGAGAAGATGTAATGACATATGAATCAGAAGTACAGGCTTTTTTGAAGTTAAGCAGTTCTATAAATAATCAAAAAAGCATTAGAGCAATAGCTGAATCACTAAGCATATCAGAAGAAAAAGCCGGGTTGGCCATTCATTTATTACTAGAAAACAAAATAGTTAAAATTGGTGACAAAGGTAATTCTGAAGGATTGCAATATTATATATAAAAATAATTTTCAACAAATATTTGCAACCTTTGTATTTTAGTGTATAATTATTACTGTTCCTGCTGAGGAACGCTGATTACAAACTATATTTTTGAACCTATGATTAATTCGCAAAGGCTGGATCAAGAAATCCGCGTGTGTCGTTATTGCAAAATAAGTGACCCCATAAAATTTCTTGAGAGGCTTATATTTTAAAAGCGGGTTCGTCAAAATATAACATGATACGGCCTTGGCGGGAACTTACTTTATTCTGTTTTGATAAAATTCTCCAGATCGTTATTTTTTTATAAAATCAGCCCTGCGCAATCTTAGTTTTAACACCATTAAAAGCGCCTCTAGAAATATCCCGCCAGACATTTTGGACTGACCTACCCGCCTATCCTCAAAAATTATTGGTATCTCTTTTATTTTAAATCGATTAAGAAATGTCTTATATGTACCTTCAATCTGAAAGGAATAGCCGTTTGACATTAATTCATTGACATTAATTTTTTCTAGAACTTCTCTTCTATAACACTTAAATCCACCAGTTAAATCACGTATTGGCAAACCTAATATAAATCTGGAGTACATACTACCGCCCTGACTAATAATTTTACGTATGATTCCCCAATTTACCACGCCACCGCCCCCAATATAACGACTACCAATAACTAAATCACTAGTTTTTATTTCTTCAAAAAATTGTGGTAAGTACTTTGGATTATGCGAAAAATCGGCATCCATTTCCATTATTACATCATACTCACATTTAATTCCCCAATTAAATCCTGCTACATATGCAGTACCTAACCCTAGTTTACCTGATCTCTTTAGCAAAAATAATTTATCTTTATAAATAGTCTTAGATAGCTGCTCTACAATCTCATATGTCTTATCAGGTGATGAGTCATCCACTACCAATACATTTACTTCCGGCACATATTCATATATTTTGGCTAATAGCGGCTCTATATTATCCCGTTCATTATACGTTGCAATTATAATTAATTTTTTTATCATAATATATATTCCTTTAATTTGCTACGGCAAAAATATAAACTTCATTATCTGTAATAACGTTTGTAAATAGAACTTTGTCCAGTAACCTGACTCTTTTAAAATACAGACCTAATTTTTCCAAAGCCACAACATCATGCCCGCCACATATATAAATAGCTTTTTTAATTGGTAATGCAGGCTGGTGCCAGTAACGATAACTATTGCTAAAAGGCAGTTGTGCCAGAACATATGCATGAACACCTAAATAAAACCGTATCCGTGATGCATTCCCATAATCACAAGCCAGCACTAATGTATCTGGTTTAATGTATGGGGTAACATGTACCAATAATTCACGGTTCCCAAAAAATATATTAATTCCTGGTATCTTATTATGTAATGGCCTGGGAGTAAATCTAATTGGCATCTTGGTAAGGATTAAAGCAATACAAATAAAAATAAAACTTGCTTTATAAACCCACCGTATATTTTTTTTGGCTAAATAGTAAGCTAAAAATATAATCATAGATAAATAAATTGGACCGGGCCAGTTAGCCTCTATATGTTTAGTAATACTACAGTATAGAAAAAATAAAAATCCAAAAGCAGATGGATAGAATAATAAAGCTAATTTAGGTGTAGATACCACTTGTTTAAAATTTTTAAATAAAAAATAAAATAATGCACCAAAAATAAATGGACCGGAAATAAATAGCTGTCC
>JAJFBO010000234.1 GCA_020697025.1 Burkholderiales bacterium | reverse complement strand
ATAATGTTGGTAGAATTTTAGACCAGGTAAACACGTTAGCGCAAAATGCAAATCAAGGTACGTTATTTGATATATTTGCTGAAGATGATATTGGTTTGGGAAGTCTTGCAACTAATGGGTTTGAGTTGGAAGAATATCCTGATTGGACATTAAAAGAGATGTTAACTGGAGAAAAACAGGCATTAGGTTTTTATTTCAGTGCCAGTTTGTTTGATGAATACAGGGACATAGTGCATAAGCTTGGAATTAATTCATTATCACATTATAGTGCTGAATCCGAAGATATGCAAGACCTGATAAATGGAACAAGCAGAGAACGACAAAAAGTTCTAGTTTGCGGAGTTATAAATTATATGGGTTCACGGCCATTAAAAAAGGGGGGCAAGATGAATTTCATTAATATCGAGGATGACTCTGGCAATTTAGAATTCATTTTATATGATACAGAATTTGAAAAATTTAGACACCTGATAAAAATGGATGAGTTAATCTTTGTAGAAGGTGAATTGATGTACGATTCATTTAGAAATCAAATTAAAATAACAGCCAAAAATATTATGCAGATAGATGATATTTTACCTGAGCAGATTAATAATGTAATTTTGAATATAAGCGATAAATTTGCGGCACATGACTTAGTTGATTTTTTAGCTCCAAACGGGGTTAAATTAACGATTAATTATTTAAAATCTGAGGCTAAGTGTAAAGTGATAACTAGTGATGCTTATAAATTTGTTACAAATTATGCAAATTTAAGTAAAATTAATCAACTATTAGGTAAACATGGATGGACAGTTAATTAAATTTGTCGTTTCAAAGCTTAATTAGGGGTTTAATAAAAGTAAAGGATAACAATGAAAACTAAATTAAAAATATATGCATTTGGTGTAATTATGACATATATGCTGGGTTTTGCAGCGGCACTTGCTTCTTATAACTTTGATGAATCAGTTAAACCTAGTGAAGATTTTTTTTCGTATACTAATGGTTCAAGACTAGATATGGTAGAAGGTATGAATTATACTGATGAAGAATGTAGTATTTCGGAGCAAATAGATCAAAATATAATAAATACTGTAATGAATAATTGTCATTCTTCTGTAATAGACACTTTATCCAAAAGCCTACTAAATAGTCAGGCTCAACAAGCGCGCCAGGAAATCAGCACCAAGTTAATGTCAATCAATGCCAGCGCAAAAAACCAGACAGATTTTTGGAAAGAAGTAGCTAATTTGAAAAAGATTGGCGTTAGTGTATTTTGGGATGCTGAGATAACGAAAACTTTATCCGGTGACCAACTGTTCATTAATATTACTCCAAGGCCCGGTTTAAGTCCTAATTTGCTATTAATGTCTAAAGAAAAAGCTCTAAAAAAAATTAGGCAAATTTTTATTGAAGGTTCTGCTACTATTGTCACTAATGCTAATGCCGATAAAATTTTACAAATTGAAGCGGCAATTAATAATTTGAAAAATTTTGTGAATAATGATGAAAGAGTTGTTATAAATTTTAAAGGCTTTGATAAAAAAGAACAGCAATTACGTAATTATTTTTCAGAGTTCACTAAAGGTTCTAATAAAAAATTTCTTATATCAAGCCCAAAAAATTATTTTATAAATTTTACAAACTTGGTATTAGACAAATTTTCAGCCGAGGATTTAATTGAATATGCAAAATTTAAATATCTGATGCAATACGCTTTATTGACTATGCAAAAAGAAGATATACCCGCTATATACAGCTTATATACAAAGCGAAATACTGGCAAAGTAGAAGAAAAAAAGCAAGGCGAAGCATCTTTAGAGCACAAAAGTGAAGGTGTTGAAAAGAGTGTGAAAAATGCGCATTATTTAAGTATGCAAAATGATGTATATACAAGACTTTTAAATATCTTTGATGAGGGTACTTTGAACGCATTATGCCTTGATCAAAGTCTTAATGACCAGCAAAGCAAAATTTTAGAGATATTTGAAAATATAAAGCAATCCTATATTAAAATGATTATTTCTTCAAATTGGATAGATGCAAATGTTAGAAAACAGCTAATTGATTTGCTAACTCCAATGACGATAGAAGTAGGTAGCAGACCTAAGGTAGAAACATTCAATACTTTACAACTTTTTCATGATCGCCCTGTACATAATATTGAAGTTGTAGAGAAATCTATATACAATAATCTTATTGGGACGCTAGACTACAAGCCACCTTCTTTTGAGGTGTTATATATTTCTAAAAATAATAATTGGAATATGTATGACAAGGCTCAAAATAAAATATTGATCCCTGTACGAAGTCTAAATCCTCCCTACTTTGATCCATATGATGATGCTGTGGCAGCAAGTTATGGCAGTATAGGTGTAAATATAGCCAAGACGATTGGCTGGCTTCTTATTAAGGAAATTAATGGCAGAAATTACTCACAAGTAATGGTAAGCATGAATAAACTAGCTAAGCAAAACAAAAAATTTGGCAGTGATATGGCAAAACATTATCAGAGCAATTTATTAGTTGCCAATAAAATAGATGGAGAGTTTTGGGCTGGTGAAGTAAAAAAATTGCAATTAGAAAAAGATAGCCAAAAACACAAAATAATTGAATCTATTAAAACAATAAATCTAAAACCTGAAGCTAAAGCAAGAATAACTCTCTTGTTGTTATCCAAAACGACAACTGATTTTGCGTGGAATGAAGAGAGTTTAGCAGTGCAAGAAGGGCTAAAAGTTGTAATCAAGGACTTAGACTTTAATATAAAATTACCATTAGCAAGTGCTTCTACCGCTAGTTTTTTATTATACTTGCATGAGACGGTTGCTCGTGAATATGATAAAGAAATAAATTTTGCACAGCAGCATGTGGTTTTTCCTGATCTTTATTATAACCTTGGTTTGCATGCAGCATTTGATGCGTACAAAAAAGCATTAAAAGGCGTACCAGTACCTGATCTTAGGTATAGAATGGGCGATAAAACTAAGCTAATAACAAGTGACCAGCAGTTTTTTCTTGCTTTTGCAGCCAGTCACAGACAAAATAGATGTTTTAGCAGTTCAGAGGCTCCGGATATAATGTTGGTTAATGCTTCGGTAAGACAATTGAAAAGTTTTTGCC